>JBAXOR010000001.1:0-21904 GCA_037133155.1 Chrysiogenales bacterium
GTGCTCGTGGGTGACCAGGATAATTGTAATGCCCTGGCGGTTAAGCTCCTGGAAGGTGGCCATGATTTCGATGCTGGTTTTTGTGTCGAGGTTGCCTGTGGGTTCATCGGCCAGGATGATGGCCGGTTGGTTAACCAGGGCGCGCGCTATGGCCACCCGCTGCTGCTGGCCGCCGGAAAGTTGGCTGGGATAATGGTGGGCGCGGTCGGCCAGCCCCACCCGTTCCAGCGCCTGCCGGGTCAGTAAGACTATATCCAGTTTTTGACTGCTGCGCGAGTAAAGCAGAGGCAGTTCGACGTTTTCAAAGGCTGTGGTTCTGGCCAGGAGGTTAAAGCCTTGAAATACAAAACCAATCTTGCGATTGCGAATGTCGGCCAGCTGGTCGCGATCCAGGTTGTTGACATGGATGCCGTCCAGATAGTAATCACCACCGCTCGGGTAGTCCAGACAACCAAGAATGTTCAGCAAGGTTGATTTTCCCGATCCGGAAGCGCCCATAATCGCTACCAGTTCGCCGGATTTAATGACCAGGTCGATGCCTTTCAGGGCTTCGACTTTGACCTCGCCGCTGTCATAGGTCTTTGTAACCCGCGCGGTTTCGATGACGGCTTTGCTGTTGTTCATTTTACTTCCTTCACGCGGATCACAATAGCCTCATGCGCGGTGGACCCTGGGCCGCGGCCTGTTCTGCCGCCGAAAGGGTGATGCTCTTGATCACTTCCATGCCTTCCTTGATCTCATCCGATTTAATCTCGGTCAGCTGGCCGTCACTGATCCCGGTCTTGACCCGAATGGCTTTCGGATTGCCTGAGATATCGAGAACCCAAAGCATTGCCATATCTTTGGGTCTTTTCCTCATGCCGTTGGCGCCGGATTCTGAGAATCCACCGCCGGCCGAGGTGGTTGGTCTGGCAGGCATTCCGCCCGGGGCGTGGTCGGTGCCTTTGCCTGTTCTTGCTGCAAATTCCTTCATTAGTTCCTGCGCCATTTCCGGGGTAGGTTTCAGGCGCAAGGCGGCGTTGGCTACGCGCAGGACGTTTTTGGCCTGGCCGACCAGGAAATCGATGGTGGCGGTCATCCCGGGCAGGAGCAGCCCTTCATCGTTGCTCACGTTGATGACTACGGTGTAATTGACCACGTTGTTCACAGTGGTCGATTCCAGACGGATCTGGCTGACCTGACCTGAAAATTTCTTTTCGCTTTGGGCCTGGACAGTGAAGCGAACATTTTGGCCTTCCTTGATCTGGCCGATATCGCCTTCGTCGACGTTGGCCAGGATCTGCATTTTGGAAAGGTCGTTGGCTATCAAAAACAGGGTAGGTGAGGAGAAGCTGGCGGCCACGGTCTGGCCGACATCGATGTTGCGGGCGATGACAATGCCGTCGATGGGTGCGTAAATAGAGGCATAGCTGAGGTTGATCCGCGTCCGTTCCAGGCTCGATTGCTCGGATTTCAACGTAGCTTGGGCCAATTCGAAATTGACTTGCGCCTGTTCCAGATCATTTTTGGTTTTGATGTTTTCCTTGAACAGGAACTGCATGCGGCTCAGGTCCTGCTTGCTTTGCTTCAATTGGGCTTTGCTGCGGTCGTAGGCGGACTCGGCTTCCGATACGTTCATGAGCAGGGAAGAGGTGTCGAGCATGGCCAGCAGCTGGCCTTTTTTCACGGTCTGGTTGAAGTCAGTGTAGAGTTTGGCGATGCGTCCCGAAACCTGGGTGCCAACCTGGACAGTGGTCACGGCGCTGAGCGTGCCGGTCGAGGAAACCACGGCTTCCAGGTCGCCGCGATCAACCTTGACCAGGGTGTATTTTTCCTGGTTTTTTTCCTTGGCGCCGCTGAGCAGCCATATACCTATGCAGATTATCAAAATGACTGCTCCGACTATGGCTATTCTTTTTTTAAGGCTTTTTTTATTCATTTATTTCCTCCGGAATATGATTTATATTGGAATTGCCACCGAATATGGCATGCCCTTAAACTTATTTTACGTGTTTTTGTGATTATAGTTTTTATCAAGTTGAATAACAAATTATTTGGCTTTTTCTTGCAGTTTTTCGATTGATACTCATTTTATTTCCATATACTTGCTGAACTAATAAAATATCGGTCCGAATATCGATTACCTTTTCTCACGCTCCGATTAATAAATGGTTGAGAAAATCTTCAATAAAACAGTGCAGCCTGTTTCTTGATCCGTATTTAACTGGAAGGTGATGATATTGCGTTTTTTATCCAGCAAGGCCTGCCTGTCGCCAAAAGCCTGCGCTGTAATCAAGGTTCCGAATGATATGTTTGATTTGTTTGCACCGGCCTGATCGGGAATCGGCATATCTTTATCTATTTGGGAGATAATCTGGATAAAAAGTCCTTTGCCGGCGTCACCTTTGTGCAACTGTCCGGTGGAGTGCAGGAACCTCGGTCCGTAGCCCACGGTCACGGCGGTTTTGTATTTTTTTTGAATGATTGCCCTGAGTTGACGGAGTAATTGCCCAGTATTTTTATCCGGTTTGACATAGGCCTGAATTGAGACATATTCATTGCCCTTGTTGCTGAAACCTTCAGCATCGTTGCCAAAGTACTCACTCAACAAGTTCTTGAAATTGTTAATATTTTTTTCGGCATAAACCCTTATTCCTGCGGATGCAAATTTTGCGGAAGGTTGCGGCAATTTTCCTGCCTGGGAATATTCTGCCAGCATTTTCCGGGCAAGATTTTTTGCGGCTTCCACGTCAGGTTGATCGAAAGGTTGGATTCCCATTCGCCAACTTGCAATCGCAGTAGCCATTTCCCAGCGGAAAAACTCTCCGCCAATGTCGTAAACATCCTTGCAGATGATTTTTACAACAGGATTGCCGGCTGCAATTAGTTTCAGGATTTCCTGGTCATGGGTATGATCAGCTTGCAGACGCAGATGAACAAAAAAACTGTCATTGGCATAACCATCTGGCTGAAGGATTTCGCCTCCAACCACGGGAAGAATTCCTTTGCCTGCTTTTCCGGTGCTTTCGGCGATCAACTGTTCCAGCCAGTCAGCAAAGGATGATAATTGCGCGGAAGTGATGAAAATTATTTTATCCCTTCCGGAATTGGCGAGATGCCCCATGATCACGCCGAGTCTTGCAGGGGTATTTTCGTTTTGCGTGTTACTGTTGGCCGATTGGCAACTGCTAACCATCAGTGCCGCCCGCTTCAGGAGTTCTTTAATGTCTATGCCGAGCAGGGCTGCCGGAACAATTCCGAAGAGTGACAAAGCCGCATACCTGCCGCCAATGTCAGGATCATTCAAGAAAATTTTCCTGAAGTTTAATTGTTTGGCCGCGGTTTCGAGTCCGCTGCCCGGATCGGTGATGGCGATGAAATGTTTACCCGCTTTTTCTTTGCCGACGACGGCAAGAACTTGATTGTAGAAGAATTTCATGAAAGAAAAAGTTTCCACTGTTCCGCCCGATTTTGTGGAAATGATGTATAGCGTTTTTTTTGGATCAAACTTTTGGGAGTGCGCCAGAACCGCTTCTGGATGGGTGCTGTCTAAAATCGCCAAATCCAAATAGCCTTCTTTCACTCCGAACGAAAGGCTGAAGACTTCCGCTGCCAGGCTCGAACCGCCCATGCCCAGCAACAGTGCGCTGGTATAGCCGTCTTCCCTTACTGCTTCCACAAAATCAAAAATATCATCTGCCATTGCCAAAGAAACATCAGGGCTCTTTAACCAGCCAAGCCTGTTGGTGATTTCAGCGGGACTTGCACTCCAGACTTTGTAATCTTTTTCCCAGATTCTTTCAACAATTCTTTGGGTTCTCAACTGCATCTCGGCTTCAGCAATTTCTTTTTGATAGCCGGCCAAAGATACTATGAACAGTTTTTCTTCTTTTTTCACGTTGGGCTATGCTATTGTTGATTTTTTTTCAGCAATGATTTTGCCGCCTGCACCAGCGAATCCACCGTCAAGTTGAATTCTTCAAACAGGCTGTCAGGCTTTGCGGAGGCGCCGAAGGTTGTCATGCCAAACACTCGGCCATTCCCGTGTAAACCAATAAATCTGTTCCACCCGAAAGTCGAACCGGCTTCGATCGCGATCCGTGTTTTAACCTTGGCTGGCAGTACCGCTTCTTGATATTCATGGCTTTGCCTTTCATACAAATTCCAGTTTGGCATGCTTACGACTCTGGCGTTAAGGCCCTCTTTCTTTAATTCCTCATAAGCATCAAGCGCCAGGTGAACTTCCGAACCGGTCGCGATGAATATGATATCCGGAGTTTTATTGCTGTCAGCCAAAACGTAACCGCCTTTTAATGCGCCTGCGGCCGGGGCATATTTTGTTCGGTCCAATACCGGCAAATCCTGCCTGCTCAATACCAATGCGGTTGGAGTGTCTCTGGCTTCCATGATGTACTTCCACAGGACTGCCACTTCATTGGCATCGGCGGGGCGAATCACTTCCAAATTGGGCATGGCCCTTAGCGATGCCAAATGCTCAATCGGTTGATGGGTAGGGCCGTCTTCGCCAACGCCAATGCTGTCGTGGGTGAAGATGTAGGTGACCGGCAGCTTCATCAGCGCTGATAGTCTTATGGCCGGCCGTGCATAATCCGAGAATACGAAAAAGGTTGAAACGAATGTTTTCAAGCCGCTCAAAGAAATGCCGTTGGCAATGGCGCCCATGGCATGCTCGCGTATTCCGTAATGCAAATTTCTGCCGCCATAATTATCCTTCTGAAAACTCGAAGCATTTTTTATAGTTGTTAAAGTGGAAGGGGCAAGATCAGCGGAACCGCCGATCATGAACGGGATATGCTCTGCGAGCGCATTTAATACTTTTCCGCTGGCGGCTCGGCCCGATATTTTTGTCCCGGCTGCAAATTGCGGAATGGCACTATCCCATCCTGCCGGCATTTCACGTTTTTGGATTAGCTTCAGCAAAGCGGCAAGCACCGGGTATTCTTTTTCATATTTAGTGAATCGCTCATCCCATTCTCTGTTCTGTTCTTTGCCTCTGGCAGTGATCTGGCTGGAATATTCCTGCACTGCAGCAGGTACGAAAAATATCTTTTCGGGGTCCCAGCCGTAGAATTTTTTGGCGCCTTTGATCTCGTCTTCGCCGAGTGGGGAGCCGTGGGCGCCGTGCGTATCCTGTTTGGTTGGCGCGCCATAAGCGATATGGCTGTTGACAATCAGCAAGGATGGCCTGCCTTTTTCTTTGTTTGCAGCCTGCAGGACATGGTCAAGCATTTCCAGATCATTCGCGTCACTAACCAGTTGGACATTCCAGCCATAAGCCGCAAATCTTGCCGCCACATCTTCACTGAAGGCCAAACTTGTTTTGCCTTCAATTGTAATATGATTGTTATCGTAGAGCCAAACTAGATTATCCAGGCCCAGATGGCCGGCCAGCGATGCGGCTTCGGCGGTGATCCCTTCCATCATGCAGCCGTCTCCGGGCAGAGCGAATATTTTGTAATCGATCAGTTTGAAACCGGGTTTGTTGAAATAATTCGCCAGCCACTTTTCGGCGATCGCAAAACCGACGCTGGTTGCCGCGCCTTGCCCCAAGGGCCCGGTAGTGGTTTCGACTCCGGGTGTAAGCCCGAATTCGGGATGGCCGGGGCAGCGGCCGTGGAGCTGGCGAAAGTTCTCGATGTCCTCCAACGTAACATCATACCCGGTAATATGCAGCGTGCTGTAAAGGAGCATGGAAGCGTGCCCGGCTGAAAGGATAAACCTGTCCCGGTTCAACCAATCCGGATTGACCGGATTGAATTTCATGAAGCGGTCATAAAGGATGAAAGCGACCGGAGCGAGGGCCATCGGCGCCCCGGGGTGGCCCGAATTGGCCTGCTGCACAGCGTCCATCGAAAGTGTGCGTATTGTATTAATGCAAAGTTGCTCCAAACGGGAATTGTTTTTGATCATGAAGGCATTTTAGAGGAATTGCTTGGCATTAGTCAAGCAAGTAAAATCATCCGCTTACTTTGGCGGTTCTGATTTGTCTGTCCTATTGGGATACGTTTTTCGTGAATAAAAAAGCCATACCATATTATTTAGATCCCCCCGGCTGCGCCACCCCCCTTGAGTAAGGGGGATAAAAATAAGCACTTTCGTTCAAAAATAAATTTCGAATCTTAATTTTTTTTCTTTTTTGCCCCCCCCTTATCGAAGGGGGGATAAAGGGGGGATCAGAACACCGAAAGCAAGCAAGAAAGCATTTCACGAAACATTCACAAACCCACCAACACTTCTGCTCTTTTTCTTTATTGCATTTTATTTTATTTACCGTTATGATAATGCGCATAAACCATGAACTGGAAAAACTGGAAAAGTGAAACCGCCGGATTGATCAAGCGTGTGGAAGCCGTCGATCTCTTCAGATTTCTGGTCCTTTTTTTCATGATCCAGGGGCATCTGTTCCGGGCATACCTGCTGCCCGCTATCCGCCGGGAGCATTGGTACCTGGTCCACGAAGCCCTGCATGGGCTGGTCGCCCCCGGCTTTTTGTTTTCGGCGGGGTTTGCCGCTTTTCTTTCCTTTCACAACAAGCGCCAGAATTACATCCACCTGGACCGGGCTTTTTTAAAACGTCTTCGGCGGATATTGTTCGTCATCGCTATCGGCTACTGGATCCATCTCCCATTTTTTTCACTGCGCAAAGCTCTGCGCCAAATTTTCCAGGGCCAGGCCGGTGAATTATTAAAAGTCGATATCCTGCAGTGCATCGGCGTCGGCTTGCTGCTTTTTACGATCATTGCCGTTGTCCTGAAAAATGAAAAAATCGTGGTTTTGTTTTCGCTGCTGGCCGGCGCGCTTTTTTTTCTGTTGCCGGAAACGGTAAAAAACATCCATCTGCACCGGGCTATCGATCCGTATTTCAATTATGATATCTCGCTTTTTCCAATTTTCCCCTGGGCTGGTTTTTTATTTATCGGCGTGATCGCGGCTTATGCCTATACTTTGCTGAAAAAAGAAATCTTCTTTAAATTGCTTCTGGTTCTGGGCATAATTATTTTCCCCTGGTTTTTTCTCCAATCCAGCCAGGGTTACTTCAAGGCCGAACTCACTTTGAGCGGGAATCTGAATAAAGCCGGGGGAGTTTTTCTCCTTTTGTGGCTGGCCGATTGGCTGCTGCGCAAATTCAAGGGTCCGCTGACTGCCATTTTGATCAAAGCCGGCACCGAATCACTCCTTGTCTATGTCCTGCACCTGTTCATTATCTTTAATTCCATTTTCGGATTCGGGTTGAAACCCTATTTCCAGGATTCTTTTAATGTATCGCAAGCGCTGCTTATGTTTTTGGCTATTGGACTGCTGGTATTTGCCATTTCATTTATTTATAATTGGCTTAAGGAAAAGCAGGTATTTATCTGGCGCATTGTTTTTTATGGTTTTTGGCTTGTTTTCATCCTGCTGTTTGCGATCAAACCCCATTAATCTCCGGGATGACAAGCGTCAGGTAGAAAAATGTATCGTTTAAGAGTATAATAAAAAAGGCCTATCAGGATGTACGAAACATGAAGCGCAAAGAAATCGTATTGATTAAAGAGACCAGGCAAAATGAAGTTGTCAAAAAAATCATGGATGCTATTGCGCCTTTCCTGGCCATTCGCTCAAGCGACCGGGTGGCCATCAAGATCAATCTTTCGGGAGCCAAGGAAATATATGCCAACACCCATTACGAGACCGTTCAATCGTTGATCCATTATTTGCAAGGCCAATATGGCAACACCCAGATCACGGTTATTGAAGGGTCGGACGGGGCTTTTTTTTCGGGGAAAACCACCTGGGATATTTTTTACAAGTTCAAATACAAAGAAATCGAAATGCAGGGCGTGCAGTTATGCAACCTGGATGACCTGGCGCATGATCCAGTTCTGAAGATTGAAACCATCAGCGGATATCAGGACGTGAATTTTTGCCGCTTTCCGGCTGATTACCTGATTTCGATCGTACCGCCCAAGACCCATAACATATTCCCGGTTTGTCTTTCCATTCCCAACCTGATCGGTTTTGTGAAACAGGAGGATCGCGTATTAATGTTCGGAGCTTCGACTCAGGAGATGAAACGCATCAATTTTATTCACAGTGAAAAATATTTCCAACTGCTGCAGCTGGCCAACCGTAATTTTGTCTCCTTGCTGAAGCAGATCCAACCGTCGCTGGTCATTATCGACGGCCTCTACGGCATGGAAGGCAAGGGCCCGATCAAAGGCAGCCCGGTATTCCATGGTTTTGCCATCGCTTCCGAGGACGCGATCATGGCTGATGCCCTGGCCACCCATGTGATGGGATTCAGTGGCGACGACGTTCCCTACCTGGCCTTAGCTAATAGTGAGGGATTGGGCAACAACCACTGGCAAAACATTATCGGCGTCGACCCGCAAACGGTGAAATTTCCCTACCGGCCGCACCCACTGTTCCAAAGGCAACGCAAATGGCGTGCAACAAGGAACTGCAATGAAGCAGCGGCCGATCGGCTTCCAGAAAACAAAGCGCAAGTTCATGAAGGAAATCATCCGTCGCAAGATTAAGACGCTCAAGGCCGGGAACCTGTCCGAAAAGGATTTCCTGCTCTTTTTGGAGAATTTGCCCTTCAGCAATGACACCCATATCAAGCTTGATTTTCACCGCAAGCTGCGGCGGGGTATTCCAGAAGTTATATTCGGCCAGAGTAAGAGCGTAGAACAGCTGCGCCACATCATCAAGAAATTCACGGAAGTCGGCGAAGACATGTTGATCACCCGCGTCGATGAGGAGCGTTTCCATAAATTGAAAAACGATTTCCCTGACCTCCGTTTCCATGCAACGGCCCGCATTATTACCTTGAACCGCGAACCCAAGGCTGTGAACAAGGGGAAAATACTTGTGTTGTCGGCCGGGGCTTCCGATGAAATGGTAGCCGAGGAAGCGTTCGTCACTTCGCAATACCTGGGAAACCGCACGGATAAGGAATATGACGTGGGTGTTGCCTGCCTGGCCAGGATCCTGAGCCTGCAAAAAAAGCTGAGCAGCTATTCGGTGATCATCGCTGTGGCTGGCATGGAGGGGGCTTTGCCCTCGGTCGTGGCCGGTCTGACTTCCACGCCGATCATCGCCGTCCCGACCTCGGTTGGCTACGGCAGCAACTTCGGAGGCGTCTCCGCCCTGCTCTCCATGCTCAATTCCTGTGCCGGCGGCATCTCGGTGGTCAACATTGACAACGGCTTCGGTGCAGCCTACCAGGCCACACTGATCAACCAGAAAGTTACCCGGAAGCTTCTTTAAAAAGTTTTCGCCATCCGCGTCAGCGGCGGGATAGTGGAGGGTGATTTGGGTCATTTTAAAAACTTAAAAAATTTATTTTAGTTGACTTGCAAATTAAATCTGAAATGGTTATATTATAAATGTTGGTGTTGAAAACACGGATTGCTAATCCAGGCACTATGGGATAGGCGGTATGCAAGCGATGAAAAACTATATTGCTTTTGGTTTCGTGCTTGCCACTATATGTGGTTTGTTTATCGCCACTGCTTGCCGCCAGCAGCCGCAATCTAGGCAATATGAGGAAAACGGCGCCACTGCCGCCCTGCCGGCGCAAGCGGCGCCTCAGGAGACAGCTTGGCACTGGGCCATGCCTTCCAAGTGGCGCAAAGAAGGGAGCAGCGGTTTGCGGCTGGCGACATTTTTCATCGTCGACCCGGAAGGCACGGGCCAGTGTACGCTCATCCCTTTGACCGGTGACGGCGGCGGCGTCCAGGCCAACGTGCAAAGGTGGCTTGATCAACTGCATCTGCCGAGGTTTTCCCAGCCGGAAATGGCTGATTTTTTAACCATCCAGAAAAAAGTGCGGACCGGGAGCGGTCTGCCGGTCACGATCATTGATTTCACCCCCTTGAACAATCCGCAGGAACGGTCGGGAACGAGCCTGTTGGTGGCTGTTATCACGGGTAAAAACGAGACCCTATTCGTCAAAATGAGCGGCGGAAAAGTGCTGTTGAAAAAAAACAGGGAAGTTTTTAGTAAATTCTGCCTGTCACTGTCACCGGGGGCCTGAGATGTCATTAAAAATCGCCCGCTGGAAGCCGGTGCGCATTCTCGCTTCGCTGCAGCTTACGGTGTTTGGCCTACTTTTCATGGCGCTGCTGGTGATCGGCGGCACTATTCTACAGGCCGAAAAAGGCATTTATGTCGCCCAGCAGAATATTTTTCAATCCTGGGTTTTCTGGCTGTTCGGTCTCCTTCCCCTGCCGGGAATGCTCTTGGTCGGAAGCCTGCTCTTCGTCAATCTGTTAAGCGCCGTTATTTTCCGCCTGAAGTACAGCTGGCCACGGCTGGGAATACTCCTGGTCCATATCGGCCTGCTGGTGCTTTTGGGCGGGGGTTTTATCAGTTCGCAATATGCCCGGGAATACTTCCTGACCCTGAGAGAAGGCGAGAGCAGTCAAATGGTCCGCGCCGCTCATGAATGGGAGTTGGCCGTTTGGACGCAAGCGGGAATGAAGAAACGGGTCCAGGCCGCTGATATTGCAGATTTGCGCAACGGCAGGCCCTGGACCGTTTCAGGTCCGGATCTGGAATTGGCCATGATCCGATATTTCCCCAATTGCCAACCGGCCGCAAGCACTGAAAAAGGGGAGACGATCCTGAATGAAGTTGCTCCGGCCGTTGACCCGGCGGAAAATATTCCCGGCGCTGTCTTTGAGATTCGCGCTCCGCAAAGGTCAGCCCGCCGGTTCAGTCTTTTTTCCGGAAATGATTTTCCCGTTACCCAGCGATATTCTGATCACGATTATAATTTTGCCTTGCGCTTGAAAAGGATTTTCCTGCCGCTGCGGATCAAACTGCTCCATTTTGAAAAAACCGTTTATCCCGGTTCGGAGATCCCTAAGAGCTTTACCAGCCGCGTGGAAATTGAGGGCGGAGGTTTGCGCCGGGAGGCGCTCATTTCCATGAACCGTCCCTTGCGTTTCCGCGGCTACACCTTTTACCAGTCCTCTTATGGGGAAGACGGCCAGCATGGCGCCAATTCCACCTTTGCGGTGGTGAAAAACATCGGCCGCTGGCTGCCCTATATTTCCAGCGTTCTGATTTTTCTGGGGCTGGTCGTGCATTTTTTCGGTCAACTGGTGGCGGCCCTGAAAAAATCCCCGCCCGAGGTCAGGCCATGATGGGTAAAAAAACGAGTTGCCTGCTGTTGGCCATGGTTTTCATGGCGCCGGCGCTGCTGCCGGCGGAAGGAACATTTTTTATGCCCTTCAAAAGGATGCTGATCCTGGAAAACGGCCGCCAAAAACCAATGGACACATTCGCCCGCAACCTGCTGAAACAGTTTTCAGGGCGGAGCAGCCTGTCCGGCCAGGATGCCGGCGCTTGGCTGGCCAGGGTCTTGTTTGTTCCCGGTGAAACCCTGTCCGAACAAATATTCCTGGTCAACCATCCCGACGTTCCGGCCGCGCTTGGTATTCCCAGCCAGGGACGGCAGCGTTTCAGTTTCATACAGATCAATTCCGCAGCGGATAAACTGCAACAGCTGGCCATGCAGGCAGCGCAACTGGATGAAAAAAACCGCTCAGCCGTTGAAAATGAGATCTTGCGCCTGTACGTCAATACCAGCATCTATACCAGCTTATTGAATGCATTTAGTTTCACTCTAAGCCCGGAATACGGCTTCCCGGAATCCAAGGCCGCGGCCGCACCGATCCTGGCCATCATGCCCCTGCCCGACGCCTGGATGGAAAAGTGGCTGAGCCCAGGGGAGATCATCGCCACCCCCGGCCAATGTCAACCCGGCCTCGATGCGGAAATCTCCCTCCTGACCAGGGCGGCCAAAGCCTTTGCTTCCGGCCGAAACCAGGAATTCGCCCTTGCCATCGGCTCTTTCAATGATTCGATCCAAGAACGCCTGCAACCGGGCCGGGCAAACAAAAAAATTTCCCTGGAAATTTTTTACAACCAGTTGGACCCCTTTTTCAAAGCTGAACTGGCGTACGGCCTGGTACTTGTTTTTCTGTTGCTGTCGCTGCTGTTTCCCGGCCGGTATATACCCGGATTGAGCCGGCTGTTTCTCCTTGCAGGCCTCCTGGTCCATACGTTCGGAGTGGTGGCCCGTATGATCATCATGAACCGGCCGCCGGTAACCAACCTGTATGAAACATTTGTTTTTGTCGCCTGGACCGGCGTCCTGCTGGGCATCATCCTGGAGTTTTTTCAAAAAAAATCACTTGGGATCATGGCTGGAAGCGTTGCCGGACTGCTTTTTCTCCTTATCGCCGGCCGCTACAGCTTGGAAGGCGACACGATGGGCATGCTGGCGGCGGTACTGGACTCCAACCTGTGGCTGACCACGCATGTAGTGACGATCTCGGTCGGTTACGCGGGCTGCGTCATCGCCGGGATCATCGGCCATGTGTATATCGTTCACCAGCTCCTGTACCCGGGCGTCCGGCTCTTCCTCCAGCACACGGCCGGTTCCATTCGTGCCGTTTTGGCTTTCGGCCTGGTCTTTACATTCATCGGCACGGTGATGGGCGGGATCTGGGCCGACCAGTCATGGGGCCGGTTCTGGGGGTGGGATCCCAAGGAGAACGGCGCCCTGCTAATCATTTTGTGGTGCGCCATTCTGTTCCACGCCAAGCTGGCCGGGATGATCGGCTCATTGGGCATGGCTGCCGGAGCCGTCGGTTCCATCATTACCGTGGTCCTAGCCTGGTTCGGGGTCAATTTGCTGGGCGTGGGAATGCACTCCTACGGGTTCACTTCCGGCGTAGCCCGCTGGCTGCTGGGATTTGTCGGCGCTGAATTGATGTTTGTGGCAGTCGCTCTCTCTTTGATCCGCAGAAACCAGATTACCAAGAAAACTCGCCTGGAGATAAAGAGAGATGATAATCGATAAAAAATGATTCGTGGTGCTGGAAACTCCAGCAGTGCCAATCTTCAGGTGATTTTTGTTTGCCTGGAGTCACTGTCCAACGGTTTGTTTAAGTTCTTTATGATCAAGCTGATTTTGCCGAGATGCGTGCCCGGCCAGTAGATTTTTTGGCAACTTTGGCAGCGCTGAAAATTGCTTTGGCTGCCGAAGACATAGGGTGGGACCAGATCCTTGATCAGCGTTTTGTCGATCGCTGCCAGTTCGCCGTTGCACAGTGAACAGCGCGGCGGCAGAGCGAAGCGGTCAAGATGAAAAAGCGCAACGATCTCTTCCAGCTGCTGGCGGGGATAGACGGCCGCGACAAGGCTGCTTGTTCCGGTGGCTATGGCTTCGTGCAGCGCCACGTCCTTGGTCAGCAGGATGCGGTTTTCATTGAGGCAGAGTTTTTTTAAATCGTCGTCAATGGCATGGTTGTCGTAAAAAGTATCGAAACCGAGCATGCGCAGCCATTTGGCTGTTTTACCCAGCATGACGTCTGCGGCGAAGCGGGGCGGAGCGATCATGAGGTTAGAAGGCCCTGGGGACTCGGTGTACGGCATAGGGTGTACGGCGTACGGCAACCTCAATAAACCGAAGCGACAGAATGAATCCCGTTCTCAACACCGTGCGCCGTATGCCGTCCGCCGTTAGCCGAGTTCGATCTTTTCAATATTCCTTGTCTGACGAGGCGCGGACGGCGCGGTTGTGGGCCCAGCTTCTGATTTTTTTGATCTGCTCTTCCATGGTCGTGGCCATGGGCACCGAATTTCCGAAGATGACAAACAGGTCGTCTTCGATCAGTTTGCGGTTTTCATTGAATGCTTCATACATGCCGGAGATGATTACCTGTTCGATCTCCGATCCCGACCAGTTCTTGGTGATCTGCGCCAGCTGGGGGATATTGAATTTTTTCAAATCGTTGTCCCTTTTACTCAGGTGAATGGTAAAAATTTCCTCCCGTTCCTTGCGCGTGGGCAGGTCAATGAAGAAAACCTGGTCGAAGCGGCCACGGCGCAGCAGCTCGGGCGGTAAAAGATCGATGCGGTTGGCCGTGGCGGCGATGAATATTTCCGAGGTATGCTCCTGCATCCAGGTCAAAAAATAGCCCAGGATGCGCGAGGAAGAGCTATCTGTATGCTTGTCGCTGATGCCGCTTTCGATCTCGTCGATCCAGAGTACGGCCGGAGATACCGAATCCATGGTTTTCAACGCGCGGGCGAATACATCTTCGGGCGGGCCGGCAATTCCGGAATAGACGAGGTTCATATCCAGACGGAACAAAGGCAGGTTCCAAAGGGTGGCGATGATTTTTGAAGCCAGACTTTTGCCGCAGCCGGTGATGCCCATGGTTAACACTCCCTTGGGCTTGTCCAACCCGAATTCCCTGGCTTCCTTGGAAAAAGCTTTTTTCCTTTTCAGCAGCCAGTCTTTTAACTTGTCCAAACCTCCCATATCCTCCAGGGTCAGGACATGGGTAAAGAATTCCAGGACATTTTCTTTGAGGATCAATTGCTTTTTTTCCAGGTGAATCTTTTCAATCAGGCCGATATGAATTCGCCCTTGCCCCTGAAACGCCTTCATGAATGCCTTATATGCTTCATCGATAGTCAGGCCCTGGACGGCGGTGGCGAAACTCCTTTTCTCCTCTGCGGTAAGCTGAATTTGGACTCCGGCTTTTTCCAGGGATTCCAGGAATTTCAGGCAAAGGTTTTCCAGTTCTTCAAAATCGGGCAATTCAAAATGGATGATGTCGATTTCTTTTTTTAGCATCGGCGGCAAAAAATCATCAGCGGACAATAAAAAAAGGAATTTCTTGTTGTTCTTGAATTGCAGGTAGCATTCACGGATTTTGCGGACTATTTCCGGGGAATTACGCAGCAGGGAATTCAAATCCTTGAATACAAAAAAAGCCGGTTCATTGATTTTGAGTGCGGCATCAATGGCCGTGGCGGCGTCTTTGCCGTTGGGAATTTTGGACTCGTTGCAACTGAGACCGTTATGCGAGTCCCAGAAATAAATATTTTGATTTTTAAGGACTTGCTGGCAGAGTTTTTTAAGGAAGTTTTCCACCCGTTTCTCTTCGTAGGAAATGATTTGAATGATCGGTTGCCCGGATTGCAGTGAGTCCTTTATTTGATTAATTGACTGGTTCATCAATGACCTCCAAAACGCAAAAATACATTATTTTCCAGAATTCCATAGTGATCTTAGTTTTCAAATCCTGAAATTCAACGCTTTTTCAACAATGGAAAATTCCGCCGGCAATTTTTCGCCCATTTCGCCGTCGTATTCGGTGTAAACTTCTTCCTGTGATTGAACCTTGATATTCCGGGCTTTGAGGATAATAACTTTTGGATTTTTAGCGATTGTCCCGGCGTACAAATGCCTGGTATTGCTGATGATTTCAAGCTTCTTCATATCTTTGACCAGCACCAGGTCGAAAAAACCGTCATCTGCTTCGGCTTCAGGGGCAATGATCATGCCGCCCCCGAAAATACGGCCATTGGCAATGGCCCCGATCAGGTATTCGCCCTGCAGCTGCTGCTGGCCATCGATGGTCAGGGTGACGGTTTTGCTGCGGTAATTCATCAGCGTGGCCAGCAAGCCGCGATAGTATGTCAAGGCTCCCCGCCGGGTCGATTGCACATTGGAAATTCTTTTAATTACTTCAGCTCCAAGCCCGAAATCGGCGACGTTGATAAAATACTGCTCTTTGGTAGTGGCGCCGCCATAAGTGATTTTTCCGACATCGATTTTTTTATTTTTCGAGTTTTTGATCAATGCCGCTGATTTTTCAAACTCCCGTGGTACTTTCATAAAGCGGATGAAATCAGATCCGGTTCCGGAAGGGATGACGCCCAGGGCGGCATCCTGGTTGATGGCCTTGCCGGAGTAATCGCTGAAAAAACCGCTGCTGATTTCATTCAAAGTGCCGTCACCGCCGACACCGATTATTAAATCGAAACCATCTTTGATCAGTCCCCTGGCAATTTCCGTTGCCTGGCGCGGTTTTTCAGTGAAAACATACTTGAATTCCCGGAAATGCGCTTTGATCGCCAGGCGGATCATTTCCCATTTTTTTTCAGTTTGGCCGCGGGCGGAAAACGGATTGACGATGACATGAACTTTATCCATTGGTTTCCTTTGTTGGGCGGTAAAAAAATTTCCTGGCGACTATGCCGGCAACAGCTCCGGCTACGATGGCCATGAATACAAAAAGGCAAACGCTGAGAATCATGATGACTTTGAATTGGCCGCCTTGCAAGGTTCTGGTCATATTCGCGTCAAGCAAGGGAGCAATGGTTTTGGCTTTTTCCAACAACTGTTCAAGCTGCTCCGGGGTTATGCCGAGAATGGTCAAAAGGCTGAGAAAGGCGAATATGCCGCCGCCGACCAAGCCGCTCAAGGCGCCGGCCAGAAGCGTGTCGCCTTTGCTTAACTGCCGGTTTTCCTTGTTGAGCAGAAAAATCGTTAAAGCGGAGCCCAGTACGATCCAGAGCATGAAAAAAAGGTTCAGCAGATTCACCACCGGGAAAATAGAAAAAATTCCGGCCGCGCCGCCGCCCAATAAAATGCTTTTGCCCATGCCTTTTATTTGTTTGGTTTTGATTTGGGACAAATGCGGTTCCTAATTTAGAATTTCGATATTGCCGATGATCTCTGCCGGCAAAGTATCGGTAATAACGGTCTTTCCGGAATCGGTTGTATATTTGTAAATTTTTGTTTTTATCCGGGCCTTGGTTGAAAACGTATAACTCAACCCCATCAGTGACATTACGCGCCGGACGTACTGCCTGGTTTCCGCATAAGGAGGAATACCGTTGTATTTGCTGACGCTTTCCTCTCCGGCATTGTAGGCGGCCAGAGTCAGGGGAATGTTATTTTTGTATTTTTGAAAAAGATATTTCAAGTGCTTCACCCCGGCTTCTAAATTTTCATTGGCATTGTAACGGTTGAATACTCCGTATTGCCTGGCTGTACCTTTCATCAACTGCATGAGCCCCACCGCGCCTTTGGGCGAAACGGCGAAAGGATTAAAGCTGGATTCAGCTTTGGCTACGGCAATGACCAAATCCTCGCGTAAGTCGTGTTTTTGAGTCAGTGATTGAATCTTCACCTTGTACTGCTCGGGGATAATCGTTGAATAGGATGAAGGCAGGAAGGTGATTTTGTCTTTTTTTGAATCGATGATGTCAATGGTATTGGTCAGGACAATATGGCCGTTCTTGTCCTGGCGGACGATCAGACCGGCAAAAAGGCTGCCGGTGCACAGCCAGGCGATTAAAAAAGCTGTTGTTTCATGCTTCATGATAATCTTTCAGCAAGCGGCTGATTTTGTCTTTGAAATCTTCCGGCTCGGCGATCGCTTCACCGCCGGCCTGGGCGAAATCGTTTCGGCCGCCTCCTTTGCCCTTGATCATGGGTGCGATCTTCTTGATTATTATATTCGCGTTAAATTCCTCTGTCAAGTCCTTGAAAACCGAAGCCACAACAAGTGATTTCCCCTCCACATTGGCATAGAGGATGGCAATTCCCTGTATGCGGTTTTTAATTGCTTCGGCCAAGTCGCCGAGTTGCTGGCGATCAGTAATTTGGACCTGATTGATTACGGCTTTGGTATTGCTCACCGGGATCGCTGCCTTTATCATATCTTCAATATTCTGCGTCGCGGCCGGGGCCTCTTTTCTTGTTGGTTTTTCCTTTTCCTTAAGGCGCGCCTCCAGGTTTTTTAGAAAATCAAAAATCATTTCGGTTTTTTGGCCGAAATGGCCAAGAACCTGGTTGTATGTCCTGAAGGTTTTTTGTTGATAATTGAAAGCCGCCTCTCCGGCTACGGCTTCGATTCTGCGGATGCCGGAGGCGATCGAGGCTTCACTGAGTATTTTAAAGAAACCTATCTCCCCACTGGCCTGCAGGTGGGTGCCGCCGCACAATTCCCGGGAAAAACTACCCATGGAAATCACCCGGACCATATCGCCATATTTTTCATCAAAAATAGCAATGGCGCCGGCGCCAACGGCTTCCTCATAGCTTTGGACCTGTTTGGTGATGGTGATGTTTTCTCTGATTTTATCATTGATGGAATATTCGACCTTTTCCAATTCTTGGCTACTCAAGGCGTTGAAATGGGTGAAGTCGAAACGCAGCTTGTCTGGCCCGACGCGGGATCCGGCCTGCTTGACATGCAGGCCCAGCACTTCACGCAAGGCCGCATGCAACATGTGGGTGGCAGTATGGTGAACGGTGATATTTTGGCGCCGCATCCGGTCCACTTCCAGCCAGACATTGTCCGCCACCCGCAAGGTGCCTTTTTTTATCAGCACTTGGTGCAGTATGGCTCCGGCCGGGGTTTTCCTGGTGTCGGCAACTTCGAAAAAAACCTGGTTGTTTTTGCCGCTGCCGCTGTCGCCGGCCTGGCCCCCGCTTTCGGCATAGAAAGGAGTGCGGTTGAATATGAGGATGCCATTTTCATTTTCGCCAATTTGTTGAACTTCATTGCCGTCCACATAAATGGCCAGCAATTCCGCTTCAAGTTGGAGTTCTTCATAGCCCCTGAACTCGCTTGTCCAGCGTTCGTTGTTTTTCAGGGTGCTGATATCCTTGCGTTTTTGCTGCAAACTGAGACGGGAACGGTCTTTCTGTCCTTTTAATTGCAGTTGGAAAGCCTTTAAATCGATGCCGACACCTTTTTCCATGGCCAGGTCGCGGGCAAAATCCAGGGGAAAACCGTACGTGTCGGAAAGACGGAACAGATCGCTTCCGGACAGCAAGGGTTGTTTTTTTTCAATGGCCGACTGTAAAAGCTCTTCAAATATCTTCAGGCCGTTGACCAGGGTGCGGTTGAATCTTTCTTCTTCCGCGCCGATCACTTTTTTTATGAACTCCTGGTTATGCTCCAATTCGGGGTAAAAAGGTTTCATCACGGCAATGACTTCGGAGCTGATCTGATTCAGGAAATTACCCTTGAAATCAAGCGCTTTGCCGTGCTTGACGGCCCGGCGCAGCAGACGGCGCAGAACGTACCCGCGCCCGTCATTGGCCGGCATGATGCCGTCGGCGATGAGAAAGGTCAGGGCGCGGATGTGATCGGCTATTACTTTCAAATCCACCTGGATTTCCGGGCTTTGGGGATTTACTCCGGCCAGCGCTGCGGTATATTCAATAATCGGTTTGAAAAGATCGGTCTGGTAGTTGCTGGAAACATCCTGCAAAATGGCTGCCAGGCGTTCCATGCCCATGCCCGTGTCAATCGCCGGGGCGGGAAGGGGGAGCAGGCTCCCCGATTCATTTCTGAAATACTGCATTAAAACAAGATTTCATATTTCAACATAGCGGCGGTTGCCGTCTGAAAAACCTGCCGCTCCGAACTCCGGACCGCGGTCATAGTGGATTTCCGAACAAGGTCCGCATGGCCCGGTTTCACCCATCTGCCAAAAATTGTCCTTGTCACCCAGGCGGATTATTTTATGATCCGGGATGCCGATCTTGTCCTGCCAGATGCGAAAGGCTTCATCATCGTCCTTGTAAACGGTAATCCACAACCGTTCGGGAGGCAAACAAAAATGACGGGTAAGCAATTCCCAGGCGTAGGGGATGGCTTTTTCCTTGAAATAATCACCGAACGAAAAATTGCCGAGCATTTCGAAAAATGTGTGGTGAAAATCTGTCTTGCCTACTTCATCGAAATCATTGTGTTTTCCTGAAACCCGCATGCATTTTTGGATGCTGACCGCCCGCTTGTAGTCACGTTTTTCTTGTTGCAGGAAAACACTTTTGAACTGATTCATGCCGGCATTGGTGAACAGCAGGCTTGGGTCTTTGGCAGGGATCAATGGTGACGATAAAACCCGTTGGTGTTTTTTTTTATTAAAATAATCATAAAAAACATGCCGTATTTCAGAGTTGCCGGTCATTATTCAATTTCCAAAAGGTGGTGATCATGGCTCATGTCTTCGGGAATCTTTTGCGGTGTGTCGCTGCCGCCGATATCCGACATCCTTTTTTCCATTTCTTCCATGGACATTTCTTTAGTGCTCTGAACACCGATTTTCTTGAGTTTGAATTCGTCGGCATTGGAGGCCCATTTCAAAGCTTCTTCAAAAGAAATCAAGTTTTTTAAATAAAGGAAATACAACGATTGGTCAAAGGTTTGCATGCCATACTGGGAAACACCCTGGGAAATGGCTTCCTTGATCAGTTTGGTCTTTTCCTGGGTGATGATGCAGTCCTGGATGAAAGGGGTATTGACCAGGATTTCAACGGCCGGAACCCTGCCTTTTCCATCGCTGCGGGGCAAAAGCCGCATGGAAATAATCGATTTGAGAACTGCAGACAGCTGAATGCGAATCTGTTTCTGGTGATGGGGAGGAAACATGGAGATGATGCGGTTGACGGTTTCCGGGGCATCAATGGTATGCAGGGTGGAAAGGACCAGGTGACCGGTTTCGGCAGCCAACAGGGCGGTCTCGATGGTTTCCAGATCGCGCATTTCGCCGACCAGGATCACGTCCGGATCCTGGCGCAGGGCGCTGCGCAGGGCTTTGGCGAAATCATTGGTGTCTGATCCCACTTCCCTCTGGTTGATGATGCTTTTTTTGTCGCGGTGCAGATATTCGATCGGGTCTTCGATCGTGACAATATGTTCGTTGCGGTGGAGATTGATATAATCGAGCATGGCGGCCAGGGATGTCGATTTGCCGCTGCCGGTCGTCCCGGTTACCAGTATCAATCCACGCATTTCCTGGGAGATTTTTTCGAGTACCAGCGGCAGGTTCAGATCGGCGATGCTTTTGATCTGGGTGGGAATGATCCGCAAAACCATTCCCACCGCGCCCCTTTGATAAAAAACATTGCAGCGGAAACGGCCCAACCCCGGGATGCTGTAGGCCATATCGATTTCATGCTCGCGCTTGAATTTTTCTTTTTGTTCGCTGTTCATCATGGCAAACGCCATGGCAATAGTATCTTCAGGCATCAAGCGTTTCAATTCGACCAGAGGATGCAGGGTGCCGTTGATCCGGATGACCGGGTGGTTGCCTACTTTGAGATGCAGATCAGAAGCATTTCTTTCCACACTTATTTTTAACAGATCATCAATACTCATGAATGACTCCTGTATATATTCAATATTATACAACAACTTGACCCAAACATAAAGGCAATTTTTCTGCTATAATCTGATCATGAGAACAACAACGATGCTGGCCATGGTCTGCCTGTTGTTGTTGGCTGTTTCTTGCTCAGCAAGGGGAAATATCCGCAACGCATCCCAGCAGCTGCAGCCGGCAATGGAAATAAGCAGCAGCGATTTTTTCCAAACCGGGATCGCTTCATGGTACGGCGATGATTTTCATGGCAAAACTACCGCCAACGGAGAAATTTACGACATGCAAAAATTGACCGCAGCCCACCGGACCCTTCCTTTTCACACCATGGTGGAAGTGGAAAACCTGGAAAACGGGAAAAGAGTGCTGGTCAGGATCAATGATCGTGGCCCGTTTTTAAAAAACCGGATTATCGACCTTTCGCTGCACGCGGCGCAGAGGCTGGCAATGACTGGCAAAGGAACCGCAGCGGTAAACATCCGTTTGATCCGTTGGAATGGTGCGTCACTACCCACCGACAGCGCGAAAGCAGTCAATTCCGTGGCGGAATGCTGTGTGCAGGCGGGAGCGTTTACTGTCCGGGAAAATGCCGATGAGCTGCTTATGACATTGGTGGAAATTTTCCCTGATCTGCGGTTCAGTATCATTGTGGAAGATGAAATGTTCAAGGTGCTTTCAGAAAAATTTCCGGCAGTGCGGCGCTGCCAGGAAATTATAGATAAAATGGCCGATTATCATCTGCAGGGTTTTATTAGAGCCTTATAGCAAATTCTAACCCGGTAAAAACCGGATAAGAACCTTAGAAAATAAATTTTTACATGAAAAGTATAAAAAATTTATTTTTAGGTTCTAAAATTTGTTAGCTTTTTTGAACAAATTTTGAATTTGCTATCTAACCCTGCTGCGCAGGATAAGTAACTTAAAA
>JBAXOR010000002.1:0-15721 GCA_037133155.1 Chrysiogenales bacterium
CGCCCCTGAACCAATTGCAGCTCCAAGACCGAATATTCAACAGCGTGCTCCCCCTGCTGAAAAGCAAACAAAAGACTATCGCCATCATCGGTGGCGGTGACGCCGCTTTTGATTATGCCTTGAACCTGGCTGGAAAAAATAAGGTCCACATCTTGAACCGGTCCGGCAAACCCCGCATGCTGCCTATCCTTCTCAGCAGATGCTATCAGCACCATAATATCATCATCCATGAAAACTCCCGGCTGACTAGTGCCATGACCAAGAAGGGCACAGCGGAAATCATTCTGGAAACCCTGGATCCGCTCGGCGGTCAGAAAAATGAAATAGTTTGCCACCTGATTCTTACCGCCATCGGCCGTGTACCGGCATTGCATTTCCTGGATACTGCTTTGCGCGCGGCAATCACTGAGCTCCAATTGCAAAAAAAAATTTATTTAGCCGGGGATGTGGGCAATGGCCGGTTCCGGCAGGCAAGCATCGCCGCAGCCGATGGTCTGCGTGCCGCCATGGAAATTCATGCTGGAGAGATAAAATGAAGGTTGTCGCCAGTGCCGGTAAAGACGATCTGGCAAAGGTTTATGTTGCCCAAAACAGCGCCAATCAATACATTGAATTCGTGGAATCGTTACAACCTCCCTGGCCAAGGGAGAAAAAATGGGTTTTGATCGTTTCCTGCCTCTATGGGTGCCCTTTTTCCTGCCGTTTCTGTGACGCTGGAGGGGAATATCACGGCTGTTTAAGTCAAGAAGAAATTGAATTCCAGATCGATTATCTGGTTGGCAAGCGCTTTCCCAATGGCATCATTCCCAGTGAAAAATTCAAAATTCAATTCGCCCGCATGGGTGAGCCGGCTTTGAATGCGGCGGTTCTGGACACCATTGCCGCGCTGCCTTCCCGTTTGCAAGCTCCAGGATTACTCATATCGCTGTCGACCATCGCTCCAGCCGGATGCCAAGATTTTTTTCAGCGTTTGTTGGAACTTAAAAACGATTTTCGGGCCGGGACCTTCCAGTTCCAATTCTCTTTGCACAGCAGCGATGAAAAAAAACGCCGCCAGCTCATTCCAACCCAAACCTGGAGTTTCTCGGCCATGGCCGATTACGGCCGCCGCTTTTTCCGCCTTGGCGATCGGAAAATAACTCTGAATTTTGCCTTGGCCCAAGGCTTCCCCCTGGAAGCAGATAAACTATTGGCCTATTTCGATCCCGATCTTTTCCTTATCAAAATCACCCCGGTCAACCCCACCGTGCGCGCCCTGGCGAATGACCTGCATCCCGTATTTGACACTGACCGCCGGGATGAAGACATGATCGGCGAGCTCCATCTGGCCGGCTACGAGGTGCTTGTCTCTCTGGGCGAATCTGAAGAAAACGCCATCGGCAGCAACTGCGGGCAATTCATCCGCTCCTTTCTCGCCAGTGAAAAGAATTCATTCCAGAAAGAAAGCTATACCTACGAACTCGAAACCCTTCCCCCAATCAGTTAATTTTATCAAGGCACCTGTACTCGCAGGTCGAGCGCGCCGATTTGCCGATGTATAGGAGCAAGAAAGCCGGCAGGAATTCAATCGGATTTCCATAAATCCCCGGTGAAACTCCGCTGCGCTGCTATGCTTGCCGTTTACTTTTAAATGCACCGCAAGGAGCGGAGATAAACGATTGCTTGTTGCCAGCGAACGGTCGGCATTCGGCAAACGAATAGGATCACGAGTCCAATACCTCACGGACTTTCTCGAGCAGGGCGGCGGGATGCAAGGGTTTTAAAAGCAGGTGCATCCCCGGCTCCAGTATGCCCTTGCGGACGATGATATCATTCGTATAACCGCTCATGAATATGGTTTTGATATCCGGTTTCAGTTTCATGATCCCGGCGCGGGTTTCCTTGCCGTTCTTCTTGGGCATGATCAGATCGCACAGGAGCAAGCCGACCTGGTCGCGGTGTTGGACGAATACTGCCAGGGCTTCCTGGCCGTCAGCGGCTTCCAGCACCGTGTAACCGAATTCCTCCAGCATGGACCTGGTGACATGGCGGACGGCATCATCGTCTTCAACCAGCAGGATGGTTTCGTTGCCGCCGGGAATTTTTACCTGCTGTTTGCGCCTGTTTTTCTGAACTGCCAGTTGTTTCAGGGGCAGATAAATATGGAAAGCAGTCCCTTGGGCTGATTCACTTTCCATCCTGATGAAACCTTGATGATTCTTAACAATGCCGTACACAATGGCCAGCCCCAGCCCGGTCCCTTTGCCTACTTCCTTGGTAGTGAAGAAAGGTTCAAACAAATGGCTTTGGATCTCACTCTCCATCCCCGTCCCGGTGTCGGACACCGAAATGACGGCATATGCCCCCCTGGGTATTTCTCCAACCCCATCGGTTAAAACCTCGGAGCGGGTGCTGATCGTCATTTTCCCGCCGTGTGGCATGGCATCGCGGGCATTGGTCGCCAGGTTCATCAGTACTTGCTCGATCTGGCGGATATCCGCGTCCACCACCAGGTTTGTACTGGCCAGGTTGAGCTTGCAGTCGACGTCTTCACCGATCAAGCGCGCCAAAATCTTGTGAAACCCGAAAATCGAGTCGTTGATATCGACCGGCTGCAACTCGATGGCCTGCTTGCGGCTGAACGCCAGCAGGCTGTGGGTCAGGCTTGCCGCCCGCTCGGTCGAAGCGAGGATGCGCTCCAGATATTCCTTCAGCTTCTTGTCCAGGCCGGCCTGCATTTGCAGCAGCGAAGCATAACCGACAATGGTGGACAGGATGTTGTTGAAATCGTGGGCGACTCCCCCGGCCAATATGCCGACCGCTTCCATTTTTTGCGCCTGGCGCAGCTGCTCTTCCAGCATTTTGCGCTCGGTAATATCGCGGACAATGGCCAGCAAATGCGGGCCCGCAGCCAGTTCAATTTTGTTCAGGTTGACCTCGGCGTCGAAATGGGTGCCGTCGAAGCGGATATGCCGCCATTCGAAAAATTGGGAGTCTCCGCCCAGGGCGGCCGCATTTTTCTCCTTGCCTTTGCTCAGCGAATCGCTGTTGTCGGGCTGGCGGGGAGGATGAAAACGCGATATGGGCATACCGACAATCTGCTCCCGGGGGCAACCGAACATTTCCAGCGTTCTGGAGTTGCAGTCACTGATCTGGTTTCTATACAAAAGAAAAATGGCGTCGCCGGCCGATTCAAACAGTGTCCGATAACGCCGCTCACTTTCCAGAAGTTTTTCCTCTCCCAGCTTGCGCTCGGTAATGTCACTGGAAACATTGGCCAGATAGAGCGTCTTCCCCGTGCTCGGGTCTTTGATGACAAAGGTTATTGAGTGGAAATCCTTGAGCTGGCCGGTCTTTATGTTGAGGTACTGCATGTCCCCGGACCAGTTGCCTGTATTCAACACCGTAGGCAGGAGCTCCTTTTCGACCATTTCCTTAAGATGGGCTGGAATGACCTGCATGATGTTGGTCTGGTTGACCTCAGCGGGAGAGATACCAAGCATCTTGGAGCCCGCTTTATTCAGGAATATCATCTTTCCGTCGATTGTGGCCAGGTTGATCAGTTCACTCGAGTGATGGACCACGGATGCAAGTTTCTGTAGTTCTTCTTCCCCCTGCTTGCGTTCGCTGATGTCGCGGAAACTCCACACCCGGCCTACCGGCTGCCCTGAAATTAGCTGGGGGCGGGAATAACGTTCAAAACATCGGCCATCCTTGAACAGCAGCAGGTCGAAACTCTCCTGATCGGGAGCGGCATACAATTCCTGTACTTTCGCCATAAATCCCTGCGGATCGAGCAGCTGCTCCAGAACAAAACCCAGCGCCTGGGCGTCGTCGCGCGTTGCCAAAACCTTATCGGTGATGCGCCACATTTGGGCGAAGCGTTGATTTAAATCGGTGATCTTTCCAGCATGGTCGATGACCAGGATGCCATCGGCCGTAGATTCAATCGTCGCCCTTTGCAAAGAAATAATTTGTTCTTTTTCTCTTTCAGCCTGCTGCCGCTCCTGCAATTGCTCCTTGGCCTTGTCCAGGGACTCGCGGATCGAGCGGCTGGCCAGGAACTGGAGAAAAATCACAAAAACCAGGTACATGGTATTGGTCAGCCAGAATTGAATTGGATTGGGGGAGGGCACCGGGGATAAAAAAGCAATGGCCAGCGTGGTCACGCTGCAAATTCCGGCCGTAATGATGCCCGCGATTCTGCCTAAAAACATACCGCCAATAAAAACGACAATGAAATAGCCCCAGGCCGCCCGCGTTCCGATTCCCACTGCCGTACAGGAAAAAACTGTAATGAGCGCCCATAATTCCGCCACCAACAGGAGGCTGGTCAGATATGCAAGGCCGCGCTTGGCCAGATTCAGCAGGATCAGGCTGATCACTATCGTTAAAAAAGTTAGTTTCAGCCAGTACATGAAATAGGCCGGTATCAAAACACCCAGCACAATTCCGATGGCAATGATGGACAGGATCTGGACCCACAAAATCGCGTAAATCTGGCTGACTGCCTGATTTTTTTTATCCTGGGCAAAAACCGGGGGTGTGAATAATCTGTGCGCGACCTTACAAATTCTCACTTTCATTCTGTATATGATAAAATATATATTAAATAAATTCAATCCTAAATTGATAGATAAATAACCACAGGTAATGTTTTTTTGCAATTTACACTGTTTTTCTTTATAATCGGTATGCTCCCGATGAAAAGCAAACTTTACTTATTGGCAGAGGCCTGAAAAAGATGAATGGCTGTGTAGATAATTTTATTGCTGTTTTTGGCGAGGACGGATGAATTATCCCATCGATCAATCCTGGCTGGAGATGTTAGATAATATAGATTTGGGTGTCGTCGCCTTCGATGCAAAAGAAAAGAGAATTGTGTTCAAGAATCGAACCATGCAAAACCTCATGCCCGCCAGTACTCCCAGCGATTTTTCCCGGCTCGAAAATATTTTTTTGGCCGATCCGGAAATGATTTCCGCCGGCAAACCCAGCCAGCAAAAACTGGTCTTCGCCGCAAAGACCATCGGCTTCACCATCTACCCGCAGGTCAATGGTCTGCACTGGATGCTGGCCAGCGAAATTTCTGAGAAGACCTACGCCCAAAAAATAGCCGAAAACACCAAGCTGTTTGACATGCTCGACTATACTTTTTTCAACCTGACCCATGAATTGGGCAACCCGGTCAATTCCATTAAAATGACCCTGGAAGTGCTGATCAATAATTTCGGCAAGTACAGCGAGGCAACCCGGCGCGAATACCTGGACAATCTGCACGGCGAAGTCAACCGCCTGGAAGAATTACTGAAAGCCATCAAGTCCATCAACATGTACGAGCAATTGACCAGCAGAGCCACCGACATCCGGGCGCTGCTGGAAAACCTGCTGCGGCTCCTGGATCATGAAATAGAAAATAAACATATCGCCGTCAACCTGATATGTCCTCAACCTCAGCTGCGGTGCCAAAGCGATCCCCGGGCCTTGCACCAGGTGCTGCTGAACATCATGGGCAACGCTATCAACGCTTTGGAGGGGGGGGGAGACCCGCGCCTGGCTATCCGCATTGAGCCAGCAGGGCCTCATATCCACGTCGCCATCAAGGACAACGGCTGCGGTATTGCCGATGATAAAAAAAACGAACTTTTCCTGCCTTTTTTCACCACCAAGCCGCGCGGCATCGGCTTGGGCCTGACCATCGCCAAAAAATTGCTGACGCAAATGAATGGAACCATAGAAATCACCAGCCAGCGCCACCAGGGCACGGAAGTGCTTATTTCCCTGCCTCAGGCATCCGACCATGAACGCTGATTTTACCAAGCATTTTATTTTAATCATTGATGATGACCGCCTGCTTTGCGAGATGACGCGTGAATTTTTGGAAGGCGATGCCCTGGAAGTCATGATCGCCCACAGCGGCAAGGAGGGATTGGATATCTGCACCCACCACCATGTCGATGTCGTTCTGCTCGACCAGAAACTTCCCGATGGCGAAGGCTACGATTTGTGTCCGCAGATCATCAATTATTCGGAGACGGCCAAGATCATTTTCATCACGGCCTACCCCAGTTTTAAAAATGCTTTGCAGGCCATCGAAAAAGGAGCCTTTTCTTACCTGACCAAGCCATTTGACTTGAAGGAACTGAAGCTGGCCATCGACAAGTGCCTGCGCATCAACGAGCTTGAAAAAGCCGAAGAGAGCATCCATTACCAAAACGACCGCGGCGACGGCAACGGAGCTTTAATTGGCGCTAAAGGCAGCCTGGCCCGGATCATGGAACTTATCCGCACCTCGGCCGGGACAAATGCGCCAGTCCTGATCACCGGCGAAACCGGCACCGGCAAGAGCCTGGTGGCCAGGCTCATTCACCAGCAAAGCCAGCGCCGCGGCCCTTTCATGACCATCAATTGCGCCGCCTTGCCGGAAAACCTCATTGAGAGCGAACTGTTCGGCCATGAAAAAGGGGCATTCTCCGGGGCCCACACCGTTAAAAAAGGGCTGCTGGAAATCGCTGAAAACGGTTCTATCCTGCTCGATGAAATCGGCGAGATGGGCTTTCATTTGCAGGCCAAATTGCTGGGCATGCTCGATGAAATGCAAATCCGCCGCATCGGCGGTGTCATTTCCCACCCGGTCCAGGTGCGCATCATGGCCGCTACCAACATTCCTCTGGAACAAAAGCTCAAAACCCGCGAATTTAGGGAGGATCTGTACTACCGCCTGAATGTCATCCGCATCCACCTGCCGCCGCTCAGGGAAAGGAAAAAAGACATCCCGCTGCTGGCCGATTCTTTTTTGCGGGAATTGGCGCCGCAGCGAAAACTTGACTTGAGTGACCAGGATATTGAAATAATCCTGGCCTATCCCTGGCCGGGAAACGTACGCGAGCTGCGTAATGTCATCGAAAGGGCGATCATCCATACCCCGAACAACGAGAGACTGCGGCTGACAGGCTTGATCCTCAATACAGACCGTGATCCGCTCCTCCCGGTCAGCATCGCGCCCGATGAAACCATCCTGACACTGGCAGAAATCGAAAGCCGATATATCACCTTGGCGCTCAAAAAATTAAATTACAACTACACTCAAACCGCCAGGGTTTTGGGCATCTCGCTTAATACTCTGAAAAAAAAGGCGCCCAAAAACTGAGTACGGCCAAGTTGTCATTTTTTGACAGGTTGGCAATTTTTGACTGTCACAAATTGACAAGCACAACCATTTTTTCCTCAAAAAAACCGATTTTTAAGCCTACATTTGCTGTTTTCAATTTGGCAGCGTAATTGCATTCTGAAAAATGTGAAACAAGCCAACGAAGCAGTCAAGAACGTTTTAATTGTCGACGATGAAAAACTTTTCATCAAAAGCATCGCCGATGGTTTGAAAGCTTACGAAAAAAAACACCACTTCAAGATGCTGTCGGCCCAAAACGGCCAGGAAGCCCTTAAATGTTTCAAAGCCCACGACATCGACCTGTTGATCACCGACCTGCGCATGCCCGAAATGGACGGCATCACCCTGATTGCGCATGTACATAATCAATATCCCGTTGTTCCCATCATCGTCATGACCGCTTTCGGATCACCGCAAATAGAAAAACAAATCAAAAACATGGGTATCCTCCATTACCTGGAAAAACCCATAGGTTTCGATGAATTGCGCGACCATATCCTCCATGAACTGAGCCACAAGAAAAAAAGCCGCATCGAAGGCGTCACCCTGGCCTCCTTTCTGCAGCTTATCTGGATGGAAAAAATGACTTGCACGCTGTTGGTGAAAAGCAATGAAAATTCAGGTACTTTAAACGTTTTGAGCGGCGATTTGAAAAACGCCCAAACAAAAAAACACATTGGCCTCGCTGCCGCCCTGGAAATCCTTGACTGGGAAAACGTCACCATCGAACTGGACGAAAATTATGTTGCGAACGGCGAAACAATCAAAATCTCCATCGAGGAATTGCTGCTGGAAAGTTTCCGCCGCAAAGATGAGCGCAACATGGAGCCCTCGATTGAATACGAATCACTGAACAGTTCCGATCAAATAAATATTTTTGAAAAGGAGGATAAAATGAACGTTTCAAAACTTAACAAATCCATCGAGACCCTGAAGGACAGCCTGGGTGGAGCTTTGCTGGCCGTGGACATTTTTGGAACCGCCGACATGCAGTCAGTAGCCGGCTTTAATTCCAACCCGGCGGCTTGCGCCCTTTTCGGCCAGATCATCGTCTCTACCAACCGGGCTTTGAAGGACTCAGGTTTCCCCATTCTGGGCAAATACTGCCTATTTGACCTGGTTGACGCAAAAATGGTGGTTCTGATTCCCATGGGCGATTTTGTGTGGGGCATGCTCATTGACGGCAAAAAAGCCCAGCTCGGGCTTTTGCTGAACATTGCCCTGCCCAAAGCCATCGCCGCTTTTGAAGATGCCATCACCAGCGACTGATTGACAAAAAGGAGATGAGAAAATGGGCGAAAAATTAGCAAAAATCTACAAAATTGTCGAGGAAAAAGGAGGCACCACGGGCCGGATCAAATTGGCTCAGGCCACCGGCCTGCCCAAAAAGGATGCCGAGGAAATGAAAGACAAACCCGAGATTGTTGAAAAGTTCAAAACCATAGCCAGCGAAATACTCGGCCGCAGTATCGACGAATTCCTGCAGTAACAAAAACAACAGCGGCAGCCAGGAAAACCGGCCGCGTGGCTTTGGTAAGAGAAAAATACTTTCTCGGCCCAGGACGTTCAGCCGGAAAGGAGAAGCAGTTCACATCTTCCTTATCCTTGCTGGCTGCCGCAGTTCCATGAATAACAAGCTCCAATGTTAAACAAAAACGAGGCACTCAAATGCATTCTGATTTTTAAAGATAAAGACAAGCCAGGAATGCGCGTGGCTGCCGAATTGCATAAGTTAGCCAAATCCCAACATTTCCAAATAAAGATTGTCGCCGACCCGTCAAAACTCCGGCAAATGCTTGAAGTCCTTTCCATCAACGCCGTCGTCATTGATGTGGGTCGGGAAAGTGGTGATACCCTGACCGCCTTGCGCATTCTGGAAGGTTTTCCCGCCATTCCCCTTTTTATCTTCAACGGTTTCCTGTTGCCCAGGATAGCCGAAAAATCCTTAGAATACGACCATGTGCAATATTGCGAAGACTATAATAATCTCGATCGCTTCATAGCCATGATCCTCGAAAAAATAAGCAAGAAAAGACTGAGTACGATCCACGGCATTGACCTAGGCAACTTTCTGCAATTGATGAACAGTGAAAAATTCAGCGGGCAGATCATTGTCACGAGCGGAGCCAAGAGGGGCGAATTTTTTTTACGCTCTGGACAGCTCATCAGCGCCAGCATGAACGATGCCAGCAACAAAATGGCATTGGCCGAAATGTCAAGCTGGAAAAAAGTCACCGTTGAAATCGAGGCGAAACCGCCTGTTCATGCCGCAAACAGCCTTCCTCCCCGGAAAAGCCAGCCGCGGAATGAAAAAATCGCCTCAGCAATAGCTATCGATCCGGAAACCCATGCCGGCCGCATTGACATATTGCGGTTCAGCGATCTGAGTAAAAAAATATCCGTCAATATCCACATGCTCAACTCGGCGCTGCAGGAGGTTCAAGACATGTTTGCCGACGAACTGCTGCGAACGGATATTTTCCTTACCACAAACGGTCGTTCACTGGCCGGATGGAATTCACAGCCGCTGGCCTGTTCTCAATTCGCGGCCATTACCAAATCCCTGAAAAGTTCTTTGCAAATCAGCCAGTTTCCCCCTTTGGGAGATTACTACCTGCTGGACCTGGACGCCGATCAGCTTTTATTTGTTGTTGTTACAGATGAATTGCAATGGGGATTTCTGCTTATGGGGACAAAAAAGCACCTGGGGCTGCTGCTGAAAATCGTTCTGCCCAAAGCACTGGCATTTCTTGAAGACGCCATTACAACCCGGTATATCGAGTAGGAGGCGGGGATGGGGAAAATTCTGGGACAGATTTTTCAATTAGTTGAAAACAAAGCCGGCATCGCCGGCCGGATAAAATTAGCCCAAAAAACAGGTATTCCCCGGCAACACGCCTTGACCATGCGCGATAAAGCCGATCTCATCAAACGCTTTAAAAAAGCGGCCACGGAGATCCTGGGCAAGGATATCGAAGAGTTTTTAAAATAATCTCTACAAACAGCCGGTTGCTTGTTAAAATTTCAACACCAGGGCCAGGGCCGGGGCGACAATGATCTGGGGTGGATCCCTGAAAATATAAGTTGCCAGGCATTCCAGGTTGATTCCCAGTGCAGCGGAAAACATATACTGCAAGCCTATGCCAGCGGCAGCCAGGGGTGAAAAGGGTTTGGCAGGAGCGTTGATGACAATTTTGCTGCCCAAATTGGATATATATTCCGTGTCATCCGCCATGCGGAATTCAGCACCACCACCCAGGGAAATAAACAATTGCATCTTCCGGGAAAGATTGACATACTGGGAAAGGTTGAGTGCGGCGATGAGGTTTTTGGTCGTGTCGACCCGGATGGTTTCCCCATCGCTGGGGTCACGCAAATCAACCTGAGTTGAAAGACCATAACTGATATCCAGGCCAACGGCAAAAGAACGAGCGCTGAAAACAGCGAAACCACAACCAAGAGCCGGACTCTGATATGCTGGAGTGACTGGAAAATCATTGCTTCCGGCCATATAATCGCTGACCGCGCCATTGACACTGAACATATTCAACACCCCGCGCAGGCAGAATTGTTTTTTCGGGAAACTTTCTTTCAAAAAACTTTTCTTGGCCGATGGCTCAATGGCCATGAGTTGGAAACTGGCAAGCAGCAGTATAATTGTCAGCATAAGCATTATGTTTGTATTTTTTTTCATGGTTTTTTTCCTTTATTTTTGCGTTTCACCATTGTTTGCGCTTGACATTTTTCACGGTAATCTTTCCGGTTTTAACGGTTTCGCCAATGCCGTCAGAAGCGGCAAAATTCAAGTCATAAATTCCAGACTGCGTATAAGTCGGTGTCCAGGAAAAAACCCCGCTGTTCGCATCGACTGTCGCCCCGGTCGGCAGGTTCAGGCAACTATAGGTAATTGGGTCATCGTCAGCATCATACGCGTTTAAAGTTAAACTGAAAAGTTGGCCTTCTTCCGCGCTACTGTCGGTTATAGCCTGTAAATCGGGCGGATCATTGTCTATGATTGGCTGGTTTATGCACAGGTTTTGCAGGCCCGTATCCGCCTGCCCCATCTGGATGCGAAAGAAACCTTCTTCTCCCCAGTCAGTGCCCCAGGAATTCTTGCAGATCCAATATCCGTTCGGGTGGTCATATCCGATAATTGTTACCAAATGGCCGCCCTCTTCAGTAGCACCGGCTGTGACTTTGTATATTCCTCCGCTGTAATAGTAAAAATCGGAGTAGACGGTCATAAAAGTCGTCACCGGCCCATTCTGCAGAGCGATTTCGATGCCGGTTATGGAGTTGTTCACCCAGCCCCAGGATTTTATTTTGACCACTTGCAACATCCAGCCTGAGCAGGGGTTGCAAGGCGCATCGTTGGCCGTATAGGGATAACAGCTTTCCCTGGGAATGCCGGTATCCTTGATGTATTCAGCTGCCATGGAATCATAACCTCCATCAATACAGTTCCCGGCCCCACTGCAGGAAAGCAGCATCTGCTCGGACAAATCGATATTCTCGCTCAAGTTTTTGCTGATTTTAACCATGCTTTCCAGCACCGCCGTAGTGGCAAAAGCCCAGCAGCTGCCGCAGCTGCCCTGGTCTTTGATGGAGGTGACCCAGTTGCCATTGTGGTTGCGCCAATCCAGAACAGCAGGCAGGGATGTAGGTGCCGGTTTCTGCGCCGGAATCCGGGGCGCCACATCGGCCAGGCGGCCGCCGAGCCTCATTCGCCGTTCCGGATCGCTCAGTCGAGACATAGATGTCTCTGCAGCTTGCCATGACAGGTTTTCCCCGGCAATGGCATTTTGCACGGACAGGACTTCAGCGTTTTCTTTCTGCTCCTGAGCCGGTAAAAAGTAAATACCGCTCAAAGCGCAAAAAAATATTAAAATCATTAACCGTTTTTTCTTTATCATCGTTGCCCTCCTGATATCAATAACCTTATTCTTAAAACAATTTCCCGGGCAAGTCAAGGCGCCTGGCGGTTTGTTTAAACAATAATTTTTCTATTGAAATACAGCAATAAATTCAAAACTGTTACCCGCCTCTACCTTTTCCGCTAAAATCTGATTTTTCAATATTGGCAGCAGGCAAGTTCGGCAGCGGCCGGATCTTGATGTTGATTGTTTTTACGGAGGCCGGTTTAGGAGCTTGGGCGAGGGGCAGGCATATCTGTTCACTGTATTTCCGGAAACCATCAAGGACTGGCTTGGGCAGCGGGGCGATACTGGGCGACTGGAGCTTGAGCGGATTCAGGAAGCGGCCGTTTTGGAGCAATCCATAATGCAGATGCGCCCCGGTTGATAAACCGCTGCTGCCGACGTAGCCAACGACCTGTCCTTGCTCGACCCGCCGCCGGGAACCCGGGGTTGGGGCGAAGCGGCTCAGGTGGAAGTATTGACTGGTAAAACCGTTGCCATGGCGGATGATCAGGTAATTCCCCCGGCCTGAATCGCGGCCGCGGCCGCTCACCACGCCCGCGGCAGTTGCCCTGACCGGAGTGCCATAAGGAGCGCCGAAATCGATGCCGTTGTGCCGGGCCGAAAAGCCGAGAACCGGATGCATACGCATACCGAAGCGCGAGGTAACGCGGATAAACGGCAGCGGGCAGCGCAGGAATTGGCGCCGGGTAGAACTGCCATCGGGATGGTAGTAACCGATTGCACCTGCGGATGATTCATGGCGCACAATGCGGATAATTTTGCCGTTGTTGACCAGCTCGGCCGCCAGAATATCGCCGTAAGCGGCCAGCTTGCCGTTCAGATATTTTTTATCCAGGACGGCTGCAAGCAAATCACCGGACTGAATGTCGCGGTTGAAATCGACATCGTATTCAAAAATCCGTGACAATGGTTCGAACAATTCCAGTTTCTCACCGCTGGCCAAGGTCGATTCGTAAAGGGAATTCTCGATTCTGATATGGATGACCTCGCGCCGGACTTCATAGGGGATGGCAACAACGCGCCCGCGAAACCGTCCCTGGCCGGCCCTTTCTGCTTCCAGATAATTCTCACCGTCGATCGGATAAATCAGATTACGAAGCATCCCGGTTTCAAAAAACAGGGTCAGCATCCGGCTACTATGGATGCTGGCCAGATCATATGCAGGCTTGACGTCGGCAATAAGTTGCGCCACTTCCGCTGCCCCCACCCCTGCGCCCTCCAATAAACCGGCAAAGAAGTCACCCGGGCCGATGCGCAATGCCACTTCCCGGGCCTCAGCCAGTTTCAGGTCCCGATAAGCGACCTCGGCAACTGCGGGCTGCTCAAGACTGGGTAAAAACTGCCAGAAGAGCATGGCCCCCAGGCAAATTATCAGGAGGAGCAATAGGGCTCTGCACATTCTCTGGCGCAGGGGGAAATTTGAATGTAGGATCATTTGATTATTTTACCCCAATTCGCACTTCATGGCAATACGCTCGATCAGTGTAAAAATACATAACCTATCGGACTCATACAAGCGTTTGACAAAAAAAGGCTGGGATGATAATTTGGATTCAACGAAATAGAAGGAGGCAACATGCATTTAAAAAGAAACTGGAAATGCGCGGGGCTGTTGCTCATGGCCCTGATGTTGGTTTTGGGATGGAGCGCCACGGCGCAATCCAAGGCGACAGTCAGCGGCACCGAAACAGTACGCCAAAAGGTGGACTTGCGCGTTACATCCATCCGTGCCGAGCGCATTGGCGTCACCCCCTCGGGAGCGCACCAGGTGCGCGTCTCGGTGCAAGTGAGCTGCTTCGGCAACTTCCCCGGCGGCGCCGGACCTTTCAGGATCAAGTGCGAAGCCTCGGATTTCATCTCTGACGCCTTCTCCTTGCTCGGCGAGTCTAACATCACCGGACTGGGCACGGGCTACGCCTCCGTTGCCATGCCCACCGAAACGCGCACGTTCGAAGAAAACGTTCCCGCGGGCCACACCCGGCACTACCGAGGGACCGTAGACCCCACCGGCATGATCGATGAAGCGAACGAGATGAACAACACGGCCAATACAAGATACACGGCCAGTGGCTGCCCCGGCTCGGACTTGGTGCTGACCCAGATCGAGATGATCCGCGGCAGCCATGGCGGTGTTCTTTTCCACGTCTGGGTGCGCAACCGCTGCGTGGTCAACTGCCGGGGCACGATTTATTACGACGTGACCCCGATCTCTCCGGCGGGCCACGCTATCGAACAGGAAATCAGTGCGGACTGTCCGGGGGAAACGACTTTCGGCCCCCTAGGCACCATGCTGGCTACCGGCATATCCGGCGTCGAGCTGACCTATGATGTGCATGTCAGCGTGAGCGGCGGCACTTGCCGCGAGACATCGACGACAAATAACACCTACCGTGTCATCCTGGGTGCCAGCGAGGCGAGAAAGACCGTTTTCTGCAGATATTAAGTCCCGACTGCACAAAAACCAGCTCAACCCTAATCGGAAAAATCTAGGTTCTGTGCGGGTCAACCTCGGACCAGATTGGGGTCTACCCGCACAATACCCTGTACAAACGTAACGTATCTTTTTTTGGACTTTTACTGGTGAGAGATAGGGGAATGTCTGAAAATGCTGTTCAGTAAAGGAAAATCCCCTGCGGGGATAGTTTCACTAGATAGTCACACTATGGTTTCAGCTATATCCTCCAAACGCTGAAACCATCCAGTGTGACTATAGTGAAACTACGGAGGGGCAGGGATTCGAACCCTGGATGGGGGTCACCCCCCATAACGATTTTCGAGACCGTCCCGTTCAACCGCTCCGGCACCCCTCCGTGCCCTAAAAAATTCGCTCAGCATGGCCGACGCGGGCTCTGCCAGCAGCCCGGCCTCGACCACGATGCGATGGTTAAATACATGCTTCACGTTGTCAAAAACGCCGCTGGAAAAAATTCCATTTTTCGGATCGTCAGCTCCATAGTAAAGCCTGGCGATGCGGGCCTGGACCATGGCGCTGAAACACATCAAGCAAGGTTCGAGCGTGACATATATCTCGGCGCCGATCAGACGATACGTACGTAACTTTTTCGCCGCCCGGCGCAGGGCCACGATTTCGGCATGGGCGGTGGGATCGCAACCACCGATCGGGGCATTGCCGCCGCGGCCGATGATCCGCTCCTGTTTAATCAGCACGGCACCCACCGGCACTTCGCCGCGTTTCTCGGCTTTGGCGGCCAGCAGCAGTGCTTTTTTCATAAAGTAAACGGTGTCTTTTTTCATGGTTTTGGTCAGAGCCTTATAGCAAATTCAAAATTTGTTGCAGAAAGCCAACAAATTTTAGAATTTTCTATCTAAGGCTCTTATCTCCCTTGCAGGGACTTCGCAGCCCTGCTGGGTCTGGAAAGAGAAAACGCACCTGGAGGGAGTCGAACCCCCAACCTTTTGATCCGTAGTCAAAAGCTCTATCCATTGAGCTACAGGTGCATTTTAAGAAATAATATTACCATAAAAAACGACAAACGGCAAACGGTTGACGGTGTACGGCAAGAAAAATTGCCAACCTGTTTATCTTACCGTCCGCCGTCTGCCATCCGCCCTGCGCCAAGCCTTGTAAAACCCTGCCATCTCATTTACAATGCACTCTAAACGCCTATGG
>JBAXOR010000003.1:0-15321 GCA_037133155.1 Chrysiogenales bacterium
TTTCCACTTCGATCTTGGCCATGGTGGAACGGGTTTTAAAGGTATTGCCGCAGGCACAGATCACGGTGCATTCCATATATTTAGGGTGAATGTTTTTTTTCATGCTTCCTCCACCCCTTGATTTTAGCATTATTCGGCCGCTGTTGTCAACCCGCCGGCCATTCGCAACAGAATGGCCTAGCGGGTTGCTTTTACGCTCACGATCATATAAAATTTGATTTGTAACAAAAGGAGCGCAACATGAATTTTATGGAAAAACTGAATGCCCTAATCACCAAAAAAGAAAATGCCCATGTCAACCCCACACGCCGCGAGCTGATCAAGGCCGCCGTAAAAAACCGGGAGGTTTTGGTCAGCAAGAACGGCGCCCTGGCCACCTGGACGCGCATGGAGTCGACAGGCCGCAGCCCCAAGGATACCCTTACCGTTAAAAGTCATGAGAACACCGCGGAAATTGACTGGCAATCAGCCAATAATATCGGGCTGGCCCCGGAAACGTTCACCATGATTCTGGAAGACGTTCTGGCCATGGGACGTGAAAAAGACACCTTATATATCACCGACCGGGTTGTGGGCGCCGACAGTCATTACGCCCTGCCGGTGCGCACCATCACCGATCGCGCGGTTACCGCCCTGTTCACTGCCACCATGTTCCGCCCGGTTCCCAAGGATATAGCACACAGCATTTATAGCGACAAACCTTTTACCATCATCGCCTTCCCTGGCAACAAGCTTGACAAACAAAAGTACGCCGGTTTGCTGCGCCAATTGCCTGACCACAGCACTTCCGACATGGTGGTAGCCATGGATTTTGACAAACGCATCGGCGTGGTGATCGGTTCGGCCTACATGGGCAGTGTGAAAAAACTCATGTTCACGATCATGAATTTCCTATTGCCCAAAGCCGGCATTTTGCCACTGCATGCTTCAGCTAACGAAGGACAGGACGGCTCCATCGCCCTTTTCCTCGGACTTTCGGGAACAGGGAAAACTACCCTTTCCGCTGACCCGGAAAGAGCCCTCCTGGGAGATGACGAACACGGCTGGGATGAAAACGGCATCGCCAATTTCGAATTCGGCTGCTACGCCAAGCTGATTAATCTAAACCCCGACAAAGAACCCCAAATCTATCATGCCATCACCCACCCCGCCCATTACCTTGAGCATGGCGCCATCGTGGAAAATGCCATGATGTATCCGGACGGGACGTTCGATTTCAACGACTCGCGGCTGATCGAGAATTCCCGCGGTTCCTACCTCCTTTCCTCTTTGCCAAATATAAAAAAATCGTCCCGCGGCAAGCATCCCAAAACCATTATTTTTCTTACCGCTGACGCCAACGGCGTTTTGCCGCCGGTGGCCAAACTCGACCAGGACCAGGCCATGTTCTGGTTTTTAATGGGCTACACATCGAAATTGGCCGGAACTGAAACCGGGATCGTCGAACCGGTTTCGACCTTCTCGCGCTTCTTCGGCCAGCCCTTCATGCCGCGCAACCCCAATGATTATGCGTCTTTGCTGGGAGATAAAATCAAAAAACACGGCACCCAGGTCTATCTGGTCAATACCGGCTGGAGCGGCGGGCCTTACGGCGAAGGGAAGCGCATGGATATCAACATCACCAGGGCCATCATCCGGGCCGTATTGAACGGGGAATTGGACAGGGTAGCTTACGAAGAAGACATGACCTTCCATATCCATATTCCCAAAACCTGTCCCGAGGTACCGGCTGAAATTCTGCAGCCAAAAAATACCTGGAAGGATCCCGAAGCTTTCGCAAAACGATCCCAAAAACTGGCTGCCGAATTCAGCGCCCATTACGACCGCGTTTACGGCAACAAGAACCTGCCCGAAGCTGTACGCCGCCAGTGCCCGGGGAAATAGAACTCAGCGGTGCCGGGATTTTTCCCTGAAAAATTGGATAAAATTTTTTATCCATGAAATATTACTTGCTAAGTATAATATTTCATGGTATAAATAATGTATGATTTCACGAAAAAAATTGTTGCAAACTGTGCGGGCCGCATTGCAGAGAAGCCGCGTGGTAGCGTTGATCGGCCCCAGACAATGCGGAAAGACCACCCTGGCCAGGATGATCATCAAAGCGAATTCGCCCAATTATTTTGATCTGGAGGATCCGGCCAGCCTGGGGCGGCTGAGCGAACCGATGATCGCTTTAAATGACCTGAAAGGCGTAGTGGTAATCGACGAAGTTCACCGCCGTCCGGAAATTTTCTCCATTTTACGGATACTGGCCGACCGCCAGCCGACATCTGCCCGCTTTCTTATTCTTGGCAGCGCCACGCCGCAGTTGCTGCGGCAATCCTCCGAATCCCTGGCCGGCCGCCTAGAGGTCATCGAAATGGGAGGTTTCAACCTGGCCGAGCTGGGCGAGGAGCATCACGGACTACATTGGCTACGCGGCGGTCTTCCGCTTTCTTACCTGGCCAAAGACGAAAAGATCAGTTGGATCTGGCGCAAGCAGTTCATTCAGACATTTTTAGAACGAGATGTGCCGCAGTTCGGCATTCGCATACCGGCCTTGACCATGCTGCGTTTCTGGACAATCTTGTCCCATTATCACGGCCAAATCTGGAATGCTGAGGAAACCGCGCGCTCGCTGGCTATGAAGGGGGCTGCCGTCCGCAGCTACCTTGATTTATTAACCGGGCTCTTCATGATCCGTCAGCTACAGCCCTGGCAGGCCAACATCAAGAAACGTCAGGTCAAGGCACCGAAGATCTATTTCACCGACAGCGGTTTGTTGCATCAATTGCTCGGCATTCACAATCAACTCGAGCTATTAACCCATCCCAAAACCGGAGCTTCATGGGAAGGTTACGTCATCAATGAAGCTTTGCGTCTTTTGGAACCAGACGAATCTTTTTTTTGGTCGACCCATCAAGGCGCCGAAATTGATCTGGTGATGAGGAAAAACACACGATTGTACGGTTTAGAAGTGAAGCGCGGCGATGCCCCTCGCAAGACGCCATCCATGCAGATCGCCATGGATAATTTGGACCTGGAAAAAATCGTTGTAATTTATCCGGGAGAACGAAGGTATATGATTTCCGCGCGCATGGAAGCCGTGCCCTTGCGGGAGATCATTGGTGGCTGGGACGCCTTGTTTTCAGAGAAATAAAGTTTCAGCGATGCTTGCCGTTTCCCTGGCGGAACAGTGCCCGGGAGTATGAATTGAGATAGAGGTCGAAATAGTTTGAATTTGGAAAGGCCCGGTATTTTTCATAGCCCAGCCAGGCGATCATGGCGGCATTGTCCGTGCAATAAACCGGGTCAGGTAAATAAAGCTTTATCCCCTGGGCGCTGCATTCCTTAGTAAAACGGCTACGCAGTAACGAATTGCGGCTGACGCCGCCGGAAACGATCAACGAACGAACCGGGAATTTCTTCATGGCGCCCAATGTTTTTTTAAGCAAATAATCGACCAGGGAGTGCGAAAAAGACGACAACAAATCAAAAAAATCCTGACTGTCAGGCTGAACGTTCAGGCTCCGGGCCTGACGCAACACCGCCGATTTATAACCGGAAAATGAAAAGTCATCCCCGCCGTCACTCATGCGCGGCATGGTAAAGGCGAAACGGCCCGGATCGCCTTTGGTATACAAGCTATCCAGCAAAGGCCCACCGGGATAACCCAAACCAAAATGCTTGGCTATCTTGTCCAATATTTCCCCGGCGGCGTCATCGCGGGTCTTGGCGACTACCTGACCGGTGAATTTGTCTTTCTGGAAAAAAAGCGAAGTGTGTCCGCCCGATACTACCAAAGCCAACAGCGGATATTCAATGCCCGCATGAGTGATAAATGGTGCTTCAATATGGGCAGCGATATGATCAACCGCCACTAAAGGGAGTTTTTGAACCAAAGCCAGCCCCTTGGCAAAAGCCAGGCCGATGAGCAGCGAGCCGATCAATCCCGGTCCCTGCGTCAAGGCCAGCAGTTCGATATTTTCCATGTCGACTTTGGCTTTGTGCAATGCCTGGCGGGTCAGCAGATCAATCACTTCATAATGGGTCCTGGCCGCTATTTCCGGGACAATCCCGCCATAAGGTGAATGCATAGCAATTTGCGATTTGATTTGTTCGGCCAAAACAACATTTTTTTCGCCCCGCTCCACAATGGCGACGGCCGTTTCATCGCATGACGATTCGATCCCTAAAATGAGCAAAACTGAATCCTTTATCCTTTCACTTGATATCCATCAACTTGGTGATCTTTGCCCAGGCCTGCTTGCGATGCAGTTCATACTGGTCAATATCGGGCTGAGCGCGGCTGGAGATGTACTTGAGCATATTATCGGCTTCTCCAGTCAGATCATCAATAATGGAAAGCATTTCCATGAATGTCCCCCGATCTTCATTGGTGATGGAAAACTCTGTCAACTCCTGCATATTTTTTTTTGAAGACTTCAAAAACGAAAGATTGGTATTGAGCAGCGACTTGGCATCCTCGGGAGAATAAATATTATGGGTCCAGATGTCGGAGATCATGCCGATGTTCAGGTAGGTTTGATAAAGAAAAGCGGCTCCGAAATGCCCCAGACTATAAAATAATTTTTCTTCGAGTTTTGTGTTATAGGGAAACAGGGAAACAGCCGCTACCAAAATCAGGACCAGCAAAACCGCTTTTTTTTTCATATTTCCTCCATTTGGCACATCATAGCAAATGCAAATTCAATTCTCAAGCGCAGATCCCGGCAAACAGGGGGCGAAGGTCTTGATTATTCACTGGAATAACGGGTGAACTTTCAAGAGCCGAAGGCTTTACCAATCACGGTAATACGTGCCATCCAGGGCTTTCTTGCTTGAGTCGCAATATACGTCCCAGACATTTTGCCCGCCCCAATTCCTGGCATCGGATTTGTCTTGGTAGGAGCGCAGTCCCCAATCATAAGAAGCGCTGACCGGGTCAAAAGGAATCCGCCGTAAAAATTTGACCAGCCGGGTTTTGTTTTTTTTATCTTTGTATTCAATGCCTTTGACCAGATCTTCCAGTTTTTCCGGATAACCGTAGGTGTCTTCATCAAATTCAATTTTGTTTTCTTCACAAAATTTCTTAAAATCATCAATGGCTGTACGCAGCAGGCGCAACGCCCGGCGCAAATCGATTTCTTTTTCACGCTGAAAGGCATTGTGCGCCAAAGGAATGGCAGCGGCGGCCAGCACGGCAATGATCACGGTTACGGTAATGACTTCAATCAAAGTGAACCCGCGCTGATTGCGGGCCGCTTTTTGAAAAACTGGGCCATTGCCAGTATTGCTCTTTTTATTGCGGCACGCCATTTCCCCCCCCCCGCCCGTCAAACATTTAGGTAATTATTTTCAGTGTTCCTCTGGGTTAGAGCCTTATAGCAAATTTTGAATTTGCTATCCAAGGCTCTTATCCAGCTCTGCTGGGTTAGAATTCGTTTCCAAAGCTTTGTGGCTCAGTTTCATTTTGTTGTCCCGGTCCAGTGCCAGCAACTTCACATCGATCATCTGCCCCAGTTTGAATTCCTGGTGAACATCGCGAATGCGGCGGTGGGAAATTTCCGAAACATGCAGCAACCCGGTCACGCCGGGCATGATTTCCACAAACAACCCGTAATCTTCAATGCGGTTGATCTTGCCGCTATATATCTTGTTGACTTCTGGTGAGCTGGTCATGGCCTCGATGCGGGCGATCACCCTTTCCCCGACTTCCCGGTTGGCCGCGGCGACGGAAACTTTGCCGTCATCTTCAGCATTGATTTTGACATTGAAGGTGGCCACAAGTTCTTTGATGTTCTTTCCGCCCGGGCCGATCAAATCCCTGATCTTATCGACCGGAATATACATGGTCAGGATCACCGGGGCGTATTCGGAAAGTTTTTCCGAAGGAGCGGCAATCACCGATTTCATTTTGGCGAGGATAAACAAATAGGCCTTGCGGGCGTCCGCAATGGTGCGGCGGATGATTTCATCGGTCAAGCCGTTGATTTTAATATCCAGTTGAATGGCCGTTATGCCTTTTTCAGTTCCGGCCACTTTAAAATCCATATCCCCGAAATGGTCTTCATAACCTGCTATATCGGTCAAAACCGCGTACTCATCACCTTCCTTGACCAAACCCATGGCGATTCCGGCCACCGGAGCCTTGATGGGCACACCGGCATTCATCAGGGCCAGCGTCCCGCCGCAGACCGTGGCCATGGAGGAAGAGCCATTGGATTCCAGAATATCGGAGACCACCCGGATAGTATACGGGAACTGCTCACCGCTCGGAATGACTTTGCTTATGGCTTTTTCAGCCAGATTGCCGTGGCCGATTTCGCGTCGTCCGGCCCCCCGGAGAAAGCTGACCTCGCCCACGGAAAAAGGCGGGAAATTATAGTGCAGCATGAATTTTTTGGTGGATTCGTCACCGTTGAGATTATCCAATCTTTGAGCGTCATCTTCAGAACCCAGAGTCACAGTCGAAAGGGACTGGGTTTCACCGCGGGTAAAAACCGCCGACCCATGAACCCTGGGGAGTACTCCCAGTTCAATGGTAATGGGCCTGATCTCATCAAAAGCCCGCTGATCGGTCCGCTTTTCCCCCTGCAATAGCGTGGCGCGAAAAATTTGCGCTTCGACTTTTTCAAAAGCGCCCTTGATTTTGGCGATTTCCAGCTCATCCACTTTTCCCTGCAGGATTTCTTCCTTGATAGCCTTTATTTTCAAATGGCGCAGCACCCGGTCCTGGGTGAAAATGGCGTCCTTTATCGGGGCGGTAAATTTGGCGCGGATATCTTCAGCCATAGCCTCGGCTTCCGGTTTGCTGGATACCACCATCTTGGCGGGATTGATCAGCTCTTTTTGAGCCTGACAAATCTTGGCAATTACTTCCTTGGCCCGGCGCAAGCCCTCCATGAATATGTCGTCGCCGAATTCATTGCCGCTGGCCTCGAGCATGACCACTTCGTGCTCAGTTCCGGCCACCAGCAGGACCATGTCCAATTCCTTTAAAGAGTTCTGTCCGGGATTAATCGAATACTGCCCGTCCTTCCAGCCGATTTTCACCGCTGCCAACGGCGTGCTGAAGGGGATAGTTGAAGAAAGCAGGGAGGCCGAAGCGCCGATTATCCCCAACGAATCATAATCAATGCTGAAATCAGCAGAGAGCAGCAGGGCAATTACCTGGGTGGCATGATGATAATTGTCGGCAAACAGTGGCCGGATGGGCCGGTCGATCAGCCGGGAAAGCAATACTTCTTTTTCCGACGGTCGGCCTTCCCTTTTAAAAAACCCCCCGGGAATTTTCCCTGCGGCATAAGTATTTTCCCTGAAATCAACCATGAGCGGTAAAAAGTCCTGCGCGGCTTTTGCTTCTTCCCTCATGTTGGCAGTAACCAGAATTACATTGTCTTTATAAGTAAGCAGAGCCGAGCCATTGGACTGCCGAGCCCAGCGGTTAATATCAATTTTAATGGTAGAACCATCAATTCCTATTTCAATAGTTTTTTGCATATATCTCTCCTGAATAGTTTTACTTTCTCAGTTCAAGTTCCTGGATTACTTTTAAATATTTGTCATAATTGGTTCTACGCAAATAATTCAATAATTTCTTCCTGGTTGAAACCATGGTCAATAATCCTTTCCGTGAATGGTTGTCCTTTTTATGGGTTTTAAAATGCTCGGTCAAATGCCGGATTCTTTCAGTTAAAATTGACACCTGAACTTCGGATGAACCCGTATCTTTGTTGTTTATCTGAAACCGCCCGATCAGTTTCTGCTTGGTTTCCTTGGTAATGCTCAAAATATCCTCCTTTAATGCCAACGAATTTAGACTGTATTTTAGCAGAAAAGAATCACCTTGTAAACCATCCTTAAAAAAAAGTCGCTTTTAGTTATTTACCGGTAAAAAATCGGCAAATTTGATATTATGTTTTTCCAGGGTGGTACCCAGCACTTTATTGACCCGGGAAAGGGCCAGGCTGTAATCGATCAATGATTTCAATTCAGCGATCTGGGCGTTGGAAAAATCACGCTGGTACTGCAAAACCAGGTAATTGGTCGAGAGGCCGACCGCCAGTTTTTTTTGTTCCGCGGCCAGCTTCTGCTCGGCCAGTTCCCGGGAAATGCGGTTGGCTTCGACGATCTTGGCGTTGGTCTCCAGGTCCATGATGATCTGCTTTACCTCGGAATAGATCGTGCTCTCGGTTTTCTTCAGGGTCAGCAGGGTCTGCTCCAGGTTAAGCCGGGCCTGGACCAGGTCGGCCCGCGCCGAGGTGTTGAACAGCGGGATGGACAACTGCAGGCCGACCGAATAATTGCGATAAAGGCTCTTCAGCGCATCCCGCAGGGAATCGCTTAAATTCCCGCCTATGGCACTGGCCGTGGAGTCGACGGGAAGGAGGCTGAAATCCACATCCTGCGGTGTGCCGCTCAAGCCCTTCGTATAATTAGAAGCGGTGAGCTGCAGGTTGGGCAGCACCTGGTTGCGGTAGTAGCGGACATCGATGTTCTTGCTCTTCAGGTCGAGCCGTACCTGTTCAATGTCGGGCCGCTTTTCCAGGGCATCCAGCAAGAACTGGTTGAAATCGACTTGCACCGGGATGAACTCCGGATTGTCCTGGGGGACGATGGCTTCGGGCATCTGGCTGATATTTAAAATGCGGCGCAGATTTTCTTCATAGGTCTGTATCTGGCTACGGGCCTGCAGCGTTTCGCTTTCGCGGGCGGCCACCTCGGCCTGGGCAGTCAGGATGTCCATGGGAGCGGAAACACCGACCCTGACTTGGATCTCGTTCTGCTTGAGCAGGTCCTTGGCCAGTTGCAGCGATTTTTCCTTGACCGCGAGGTTCTGGTGCGCGTAGACCAGGTTCCAATAAGCTTCCTCGGTCTGGTAGATCAGGTCGATCACCTGCTGCTTCAAGGCAAAGATCGATTTGTCCATATTGTTGCGGGCGATATAGATGTTTCTCTTGGTGGCCGTAAGCCCGAAACTTTTCAACAGGGGCTGGGCCAGGCTGAAGGTGAGCTGCGAGTTGTAACGGGGATTGATCTGGCTGTAACGCGAGTTGGTCGAATTGCGGGAGTTTTCCAGGCTGACACTGAGGCTGCCGCCAAAAAGCAGATTCTGCGAAAGGGTGAAGGCCAGCATTCCGGAATCGGCCTTCTCGATGTCCGCGCCGGTGAAAATACTGGAACTGGGAGTTGTGTTCGAACCGCGATTGAAATCGACCGCCAGTGTCGGGAAAAAAATCGCGGTGCTTTTGTTCCGCAACGCCCGGAAAATTTCCGGGTTGGTCATTTCTATCTGCAGGTCAAGATTGTTCTTTAAAGCCTGATTGATGACCTCGTCAAGGGTCATGGATTGAATGGCTTTATCCTGGGCCAAGCCAAGGCAACTAATCAACCCAACTGCCAGCAATAAGCAAAAAAAATTTTTCATCGTCATTCCTCCGCTTCAAGGATAATATACGCAAAACAAACAAAAAAGTTCCCCTTTTCTTGCAACAGGAAGATAACAACCCGCAAAAGAAATAAAAAAAAATATCTATACTATGCCCTTGTCTTTAAGCCAGCCATCATTATAAATCGTGCTCAAATAGCGGGAAGCGCCATCGGGAAAAACAGTGACAATACGGGCCGGGCGGTTTAATTTTTTCGCCAGTTGGCGCACTCCCCACAAGGCCGCGCCGCTGGAGCCTCCAGCCAGTATGCCTTCCCGGCGCGCCAGTTCCCTGGCCGTCATGAAGGCGTCTTTGTCGGTCACCTGGACCATTTCATCAATCACGCTGAAATCGGCGCAATGGATTAAAAATTCGTCACCCAATCCCTCCAGCAGGTAAGGACCGGGTTTTGCTTTTTTATGATGACAGAAATAGTCGTAGAAAACAGAGCCGACAGGGTCAATCGCGATGACCTTGATATGCGGATCCTTTTCCTTCAAGTAGCGGGCCACGCCGCCAATCGTGCCGCCGGTGCCGATGCCGGCGACAAAGTAATCGATTTCTCCGGCCATTTGCTCCCAGATTTCCGGACCGGTGCCAAGGTAATGGGCTTCATTGTTGTCGCGGTTGTTGTGCTGATCAGGAAAATAACAGTTCGGCGTTTCACGGGCCATGAGTGGCGTGATATTGTTATAGCTGTAAGGGGATTCGGGCGGCAAGGAGCTGTCCACCATATGGATCTCGACACCCAGAGCTTTCAACTGGTCAAGTTTTTCCCGGCTGATGCGGTCGCGGACAACTACCTTCAGCCGATAACCCTTTTGAATGGCGATCAAGGCCAAGCCCATGGCGGTATTGCCCGAGGAATTCTCAATGATCAAGTCGCCTTTTTTTATTTTCCCTTCTTTTTCCGCTTTTTCGATCATATAACGGGCGATGCGGTCCTTGCAACTGCCCATGGGATTCAAGAATTCCAGTTTGGCGAAAACCTCGCCGGGGATATCGCTGGCCACGTGGTTCAATTTGACCAGGGGCGTTTTGCCGATACAATCGATGATGCTTTCATAACATTGTTTTCTGTCCATGCGTTTTTCCTCTGGAAATAGTAGCGGAAGATTACAGATTTTATATTAAATATACGCTGCTGTAAAGAAAAGAAAAACGTTGACAGAAAAGAAAAACGTGAAATCAAAAAAATCTGTCAACCCTGGTGGGACATTAAAAAATATCAGCAGTCTAATTGCTCTTTTATGGATAGCCGGTGGTTTTTTTTATGGCTGCGATGAATTTATAATATCCGGGAGATGCATCTTTTATCATGATACCCAATCCGGCCGGTACATTGTCTGCCAATGCAGATTCACTTTTCATATTCCATACCACTTCGCCGGTGACCGCGTAAATGTCATCGGCCGCGGCAATCAAAATCTGCAGCTTGCTTCGCTTGCGGAAAATTTCGGTCGTGGCGATGCACATTCCCTGCCGGGAGACATTGATCGTAACGCCCATCTGCTCAAATCCGTTGCGGCTGATATCGACCAGCAGGTTTTTGTTTATCCTTGTTTCTTTTCTTTTGGCCATACACGCTCACTAAAAAGATAGGCAAATGGTTACAATCCGAAATTGATATAGCAAAACACATGCCAATTGCAGAATCCGACGGCAGGGACAAAAATTTTCAGTGAGCAGTCCAAATGACCATTCCTCCTTGAATTTCAACGTACTCGTCCAGTCAAGGCACGGGTAATAAACAAGCCATTTGAGCGCATTGGGTAATATTTTTACACATGATACACACGGGTCAATAAATTTTTCTTTTTTTGTTGACATCCCCAACAATCGATGCTATATTTATGATATCATTCTAATATCTTTTTAAAAGGAGGCATTCATGACAAAAGAAAAACAAGGAAGTTCGATCAAAGGATGGTCCGCGGTTTACCTGCATTTTTTGCTGGTTGCGGCCCTGGCCTGGGTCTTCATCTCCGGGGCCAACATCGCCCGGTGGTCATTACTTCAGATATTGCTTATGCTGTCGCTCCTGATAGTCAACGCCGTCATCTTGCCCATGGGCTATTTCACCCTGCAACCCAACGAAGCCAAGGTGCTGGTGCTCTTCGGCAGATACAAGGGAACGATCCGTAGCGACGGCTTTCACTGGACCAACCCCTTGCAATTGGCGCAACCGCGCCCGAAATACACTGTGTCCCAGCGTATACGCAATTTTGAGATCGAGAAATTGAAGGTCAACGACAAGCGCGGCAACCCCATTGAAATCGCGGCTGTCGTGGTCTGGCGGGTCGTGGATACCGCCCACGCCCTGTTCGACGTGGACCATTACGAGCATTATGTCAAGATCCAGAGCGATGCCGCCCTGCGCCATCTGGCCAATTGCTACCCCTACGATCACGGCGAGGAAGAAGAAATGACCCTGCGCAGCGGCATGGACGAAGTGGCCCAGGTCTTGCGTGCGGAACTCCAGGAGCGGCTGGCCAAGGCCGGCGTACAGGTCGATGAAACACGACTCACCCATCTGGCCTACGCGCCGGAGATCGCCAACGCCATGCTGCGCCGTCAGCAGGCCGAAGCCATCATCGCCGCCCGGCGCAAGATCGTGCACGGCGCGGTTTCCATGGTCGAAATGGCGCTGGAGGAATTGAAAAGCAAAAAGGTGGTCGACCTTGATGAAGACCGCAAGGCAGCCATGGTCAGCAACCTGTTGGTGGTGCTGTGCGGCGAGGCCGAGGCCCAGCCCGTCATCAACACCGGCACCCTGTACAAGTAAGCGGTCCGGCATCAGGCCATGGCTGCGAAAAAATCATTCCTGCTGCGCCTCAACCAGGAGATGTGGGACGAACTGGAACGCATGGCCGCTGACGATTTTCGCAGCGTCAACGGCCAGATCGAATCCATCCTGCACGAAGCCATCAGCCGGCGCCGCAAAAAAACGCCGGCGGCCATGACCCAGGCCGGACCGCCACCGCCAACCAAGGAGGAGCAATGAAAAAAGGCATCTGCCCCCGCTGCGGGGGAAAGGAAATATTCAACGGCAGCACAGTGTCCAACAAATCGGGAATGCACGACAGCAACGCCATCCCGGTTTCATTTTTCCGCAGCGCCGCGCTCGACAACTTCGTTTGCGGCCACTGCGGTTACGTGGAGAGCTACATCGCCAAGGAAAAAGACCTGGCAGCGATCAAAAAGAAATGGCCGCTGGTATTTTAAAAGGGATCAGGGGACAGGGTTCAGGGTAAAAGGTAGAAAGAGGACAAAGAGAGGGCTCGGCATTTCTCTTACCGTCTGCCGTCAACCGTATACCGTACACCGAGTCCAGCAACATCGCTTGTAAGGCTATTTCCCTCTCAGGAATTAAACTGGGGTGAGTGACGGGATTTGAACCCGCAGCGATCGGATCCACAGTCCGATACTCTACCATTGAGCTACACTCACCACGCCCATTGATTGTATAGCATTCGCCCCCTTGCTGTCAACCAGTGACAGTGGCGCCGGATAATGGATTTTCCCGGCCGACTCAGTTATAATGAAGAAAATCTCACTAGGAAAATGAAAAATGATTAAAGCCAAAGTCGCGATTTTGAGAACCAGGCCCGAAACTGTTCTGGACGATTATATCCGACTCTTTGAACTGGCCGACGGGCCCAAGCATCTGGATAGAAGCCGCGCCACGATCATCAAGGACAACATCTCCTGGCATTACCCGCTCCCTTCGGCCAATACCACCCCCTGGCAACTGGAGGCGACCATCCTGGCCCTGAAAACACACGGTTTTAATGACCTCACCTGCGTGCAGAACAAAACCGAAGTAACCGACGCTTTCAAGGGCGAGGATTTAAACAATTATAAACCGATATTCAGAGATCACGACATCAAAGTCCTGTTTAATTTCCTTGAAAAAGACATGAAATGGATCATCTATAAACCCAAAGCTAAAATGCTCGTACTGGATAAAATTTACGGCGACCAATTGCGTATTCCCGATTATTTCGCCGGCAAGAACATGATCCACCTGCCCACGGTCAAATGCCACATCTATACAACCACCACCGGCGCCATGAAAAATGCCTTCGGCGGCCTGCTCAACCACAAGCGCCACCAGACCCACACCCACATCCACGAAACCCTGGTCGATCTGCTGGCCATTCAGAAGGAAATTCACCCCGGCCTTTTCTGTATGATGGACGGCACCATGGCCGGCAACGGCCCGGGCCCGCGCGTGATGCACCCCGAAGAAAAAAACGTCATCCTGGCCGGCGCCGACCAGGTGGCCATAGACGCCGTGGCCGCCAAGCTGATGGGCTTTGATCCCATGGCCATCAAGTACCTCCGTTTGGCCCACGAAAGCGGATTGGGCGTCGGCAAACCCGAGGAAATCGAAATCGTCGGCGATTTGGACGCGGCCCGGGAAAACTGGAACTTCGAGGTCGGCTTCTGTTTTCACAAGGCCGTGGGCTGGGTGACCTGGTTCGGCCCCACCCGTTTTTTGCAGAAAGCCATGACCCGCCAGCCCATCCTCTACCTGGGGAATTTCTATTCCTATTTCTACCACGATGTGTTGCACTGGCCATTCAAGGAAAGCAAGATCTATAAAAAATGGCTGAAAGCTTCCGGCTGGGGCATGCTGTTTCAGGAGTACCTCGATAAAGGCTCGCTGAAAGGGAAATAGCGTACCAGCTATTAGACTTGGTTGACGGTGGACGGTAGACGGTGTACGGGAAGAGAAAACCCCCAACAACCAGTTACCTGCAATCCAATCCCAAAGAGTTCATTATATTTTCTTGCCGTAAACCGTCAACCGTATACCGTACACCAAGTTTTAACGAATCAAGAAACTCACTATATATTCATAATTCGCCGGAGTGCCATTAACGCTTGGTTGTTCGCCCCGCCATTCGCCGGGCAGCCCCAGTTCCTGCGCCGAAAGCTGGAAATGGCACATGGCAATGCCCAAATCGATGCGTTGCAGGTCGACATTGGGCATCATGGCGCTGTACGCCTTGTCGCGGTTCAGGAAAAAATGAAAACCATTGTCTTTCATGATGATGCGCCAGGGCTGTTTGTTGGATGCCGATGGCCCCAGGCGTACACTTTCCAAAACCGCTGCCCACTGCGGCAATTTTTCATAGAGCAGCGGTGTTCCCCAATCACCTGCAAAAAAAAGCTCGAGCGGATTTTTGCGCAGATCGCCTTTGGCGCTCCAGCGCACCAGACGGTCACGCAGGGATTGTTTCCCGGCCGGGCGGCCGACAGCTACTACCGCCGGCAATATTTCATCCTCCTCGATCCCGAGGGCTTGGCCGAAATGTTTGCGGTCAAAAACGCCGCCGATCCAGCAACTGCCCAAATCCAGGGAATTGGCATAAAGGACAGCCGCCTCCAATCCGAAACCGATATCTTCCCAGCAGCGGGGGGCTCCTTTCTTGACCAGTGCGCTCAAATAATAACGCACACCCTTGATCAGCCCATAGCTGCCTCCGGAAAATAAATTTTCGGCCCGCACTCTCTCTTTGTCGATGATGCCGAAACGAACCGTGTTTTTAAACGGCAGTTCCAGGTTTGCCATGAACGCTTCGAGCTTGGTCAGGATTTCCTCTTCCAGCCCATGGCCATCATAAGTGCGGCAGGAATAGCGTTCCTTGATCAGTTCTCCCACCGGCCGCTTGAAGATAATGTTTTTTGCGGGCCTTCAATGGTCTTTACAAATATTATTAATCCACGTTCGAAATATCCCCAGAATACACCGGATAAGTACAAAAATACGCTCGTTAAAGAGGGCGCGAGCATTGGTGCAAACGCAACTATCGTATGCGGACACACAATAGGTTCCAATGCGTTCATCGGAGCGGGTTCGGTGATAACGAAGGATGTGCCCAGCTATGCCCTTGCATAT
>JBAXOR010000004.1:0-15192 GCA_037133155.1 Chrysiogenales bacterium
TGAATGTCAATCTGACAGCCTGCGGCGTCCTCTGTCGGGAAGCGGTGCGCCATTTTCAAAGCCGGGGCGGCGGCCGGATCATCAATATCGCCTCGCGGGCCGCTTTCCGCGGCGACATTGCCGCCTACCTGGCCTATGCTTCATCCAAGGGTGGCATGGTCTCCCTGACCCGCTCCCTGGCCCGGGCCTTCGGCAAGGACAACATAAAGGCCTTCATCATCGCTCCCGGTTTCACCCGCACCAAAATGGCTCAGCAGTTCATCGACATGCACGGCGAAGACCTGGTGCTCAAGGACATCGCCCTGAACCGGCTGACCGAACCGGAAGACATCGCACCGACCGTGGCCTTCCTGGCCAGCGGCCTGGCCGACCACGCCACCGGCTGCACTATCGATATTAATGCCGCCAGCTACGTTCACTGATTCCCTGTACAAATAAATTGACAAAACGCGGTTTTGATATTATATAGATTGAACATATGGAAAAATTGGTTGAAGTAAGTATCGTTGGCTTGATCATGGATCAATTATCCAAATCCCCGGTCATGGTGTTGAAACCGCTGAACGACAAAAAAATCATTCCCATCTGGATCGGCATATCCGAAGCCAACGCCATCGCCCTGGAATTGGAAAATATCCCCTCGCCCCGACCCATGACCTACGATTTGTTGAAAAGCATCATGGGCAACCTGGAAGCGGTACTGACCAAGGTCATCATCACCGCTATCATTGAAAACACTTATTATGCGGAACTCTATATCGAAAAAGACGGCCAGACTAAAACTATTGACTGTCGGCCTTCCGATGCCGTAGCCCTGGCCCTGAAAATTGGGGCCAAAATTTACGTTTCCAGGCAAGTACTGGAAACATCGATTTTTACCGATGTTTTTTCCAGTTTTCTTAGTGGTGAGGAAAAAATCGACAACTGGATCAATTCACTGACGGCAAACGATTTTGGTGAAATCGAACAATAAACATTACTTGCCTTTAGCCTGGTTCCAGAGAGCATCCAGTTCCGCCAAAGTCGTATTGCGAATATCCTGGCCTCGTTTTTTCAGTTCGACTTCAATAAAGCGAAAACGGCTGGTAAATTTTTTATTGGTTCTGGCCAGGGCGAATTCAGGATTGATTTTCAACAGTCGGGCCACGTTGGCTACGGCGAAAAGCAGGTCACCGATTTCATTTTCAACTTCGCCCGTCAGGCCGGCCCGGATTTCCGCCCGTAACTCTTCAATTTCCTCGTCAATTTTGCTAAACGCTTTTTCCGCATCATTCCAGTCAAACCCGACTCCGGAAGCCTGCGAAGCGATGCGATTGGCCAGCAGCAGGGAAGGCATGGTTATGGGATAGTCCGAAATGACACTCTCCTTGCTCTTTTCGGCAATTTTTATCTTTTCCCAGTTAACTTTGACCTCAACGGCGCCATTAACCTTTACTTTGCCAAAAATGTGGGGATGGCGGCGAACAAGCTTTTCGCTAATAGTCGTGATCACGTCACGGATAGAGAATTTTTTTTTATCCTCCGCCAGTTGGGACAAAAAAACAATCTGCAATAACAAATCGCCCAATTCTTCCTTGATTTCTTCATCGTGGCCATCGTCAATGGCTTCAATCAATTCATGGGCTTCTTCCAGGATATATTCTTTCAGTGATTCCGGGCTCTGCGCGAGATCCCAGGGACAGCCGTTATATGGATGGCGCAGCTTTTTCATGATCCTGACAAGTTTAGCAAATTCTTTCATTTTTTTTCCAAAGAGTAAGGACAAATAGGTCACATCATAGCCGGAATCTGTCTTGATAGCAAGTTGTTAATTTGAACAAATATTTTGCATATGAAAAATGAAAATATGATATAATAATGCAACAAAATGGGCAAAGATAAAAGATATCCGGAAAAACGAGGCATCAACGCCATCGTCATCCTTTTAGCCACGCAAGGCATGATCAATTTGGGGGAAATTGCCGATCCTTTGAATAAAAAAAAGGCTCTCAATTTAGAAGGGGCCAAATTCTTTACCGACTTGCTGGCTGAGCTGAAACGCAAAACCCAGGGCAATCTATTAAACGAAGAAGCCACTTTTATCAGCGATACTCTGGATAATTTGCAAAAAATTATAAATATTAAAACCAATACCGCCAATGGCTAAAAAATTAATTCTGTTCCTGATCGGCTTGGTGCTTTTGGCCTCATTTTCCTCGGCGGCTGTCAATCCCTGGAGTAATCTGAAAAAAATTTATTTATACGATTTCAGCGCTGATATCTCCGCCGTCAGGGAAAACCTGGCCCAATTGGACATCCAGGATCTGGTCCCAGCCGAAAAGACCGAACTATTGCAAAAATTGAATGAATTGGGCGACCGCTACTACCAAAAAAAGAATTTTCCCCTGGCCGAGGCGTTTTATCAAAAAATCCTGCTGCTTTCTCCCCGGGACGCTTGGCCAATATACAACAAACTTGAAAAAATCAACAAATTGAAAGGAAATCTGCTCTGGAATTTCAAAAACATCGGGCGGCAGTTAGTGCTGGTCATCCAAGATTTCAGTGCTACATTTATTTTGCTTAACAATTTTTTAAATGTCCTTTTCTTCTCCAGCCTTTTGTTGTTTTATCTCTCCATCATTGTAATGTTCCTCAAGTATTTCAAATTGGCAACCCACGATTTCATCCTGGGCGGGAATTCCAAATTCCAAAGCAAAAAGCTTGTTTTCTTGCTATTCCTTTTATTCTGGCCGCTGGCTTTACTGGGCGGTTGGGGTCACTATCCGTTCCTTTTTTGCGGCTTCATGTGGTTTTATTTTGACCACGATGAGAGGCTCAATATCAAGCGTATCTTGGGCATCATCCTGGCCATGACCCTCATCGGCAGCGTCAACAACTACCTGGAAAAAAGCCTGCAAAGCCCCAGCTTCCAAACCATAAAAAATATTTACGCCGGACAGCTTTTTCCTGAACAAAGCTACAATCTGTTTGACAATGAAATGAAGGTCATGCAGGCATACGCCTATTACAACCAGCACAAAACAGATACGGCGCTGGAGATTTTGCAGGCCACCGGGAATAATTACAATACAACCCTGAAGTTGAACCTGCTGGGAAATATTTATTTTAAAAAAGGGAACATCGCCCAGAGCATTCAATCCTACCGCCAATCGCTGAGCCTTGATGATCAAAACAAGGAAACTTTGAAAAATTTCACCCTGGCCCTGCTGAAAAACGATGATCCGGAATTGTTCAAGTTTTACCTTAGAAACTATCCGGAAATCCTGGGCTATAAAGACAAGATCACGGTTACACAAATAATGAAAATGCCCCAAAAAATTCTCTGGAAAAGGCTGTTGAATTTTTCCAGGCAGAATTTTCATTTCTTGAATTTTTTATCCAATATCGCCATTGAATTTTTAAAATTCCCGATACTGCTGGCTTGCCTGCTCATGTTGGTTTATATATCACTGCTGAAAAAACTATCGCCTATTTTAGGTCAAAGCACATTCTGCAACAAATGCTCAAAAATAATTAAAAAAAAGTCAATCGAACAAGCGCACGCCCTGTGCGAAGACTGCTATCAGCTGTTTTTAATCAAGGATCCGATCTTTCTTGAAGCCAAGATAATCAAGGAAAAAGAAATCAACCGCCAATTCAGATTCAAATATACCCTCAGCCTGATTACTAGCCTGCTCATTCCCGGATTTCACCTGAATTTTAAAAACAATAATAATGTTTTCACTTTCATTTTCCTGCTTTTTTTCAACATTTTCGGTTTTTATCTTTTCAGCGCCCTGGCTTTTAAAAATTTCTTCGGCACCGTTCCCATGTTCATCAATTTTATCGGCATTTTTGCCATCATCCTCTATCTGGCCATTAATGCCTATTCGTTGCGTGGAGACGATCATGGCTTTTAAAGGGACATTGAGAGAATTCAAAGTTCCCGATATCTTGCAACTGATTTCCTTGCAAAAGAAAACAGGTATCCTGACCTTTAATAGCCTGGAAGGCTTCATCACCCTTATATTTGAAGAAGGCTGCATCGTCGGCATTGACGCTTTTCCTAAAAAACTGGAAATGCGGGTCGGCAATGTTTGCGTCAAACAGGAAATAATCAGCGAAGAAATGCTGCAAAGGGCGCTGGCCATTCAAAAAAGAACCAACCAGAAAGTGGGCGAGATTTTAATCGGTATGGGACTGATTGATGAGAAAATCATTCCCGAAATGCTGAAAATCCAGGCCATACAAATTGTCCTTTCGCTGTTCAATTGGAAAAAAGGTGAATACAATTTCAAAATCCTTGATTATATCAACAAGGATCTTAGGTTGCTCAGTCCCATTGCCGTGGATACCCTGATCATGGAAGGGGTGCAGATGCTTGACGAATGGCCATTGATCAAGGAAGTCATCCCTAATGAAGATATTGTGTTCGAGCCAATATTGTTGGGCAGCAGGAAGATCGAGTTGGTATCCGAATACGATGATGACAGGAGTTCCATAGACAACAACACCATTTACTTGTCTGAAATCGAACTGAACCTGCTCAAGTATATCAACGGCAAAAATAAAGTCAAAGACCTGGTGGAAATGGGCTTATTCACCGAATACAAGATCTACAAGAAACTTTTCAATTTGTTCAACAAAGGATTGATGAAAAAGAAGGAAAAAACAGAAGTTCAGGAACTCCAGGAAAAGGAATTTTTTGCAGATCTCAATTTCAACAATGATTCCAAGCTCAAACGCCTGTTCAATTTTTTCCTGATCATGCTGGCCATTTCACTGTTGCTGACTTTTTTCACTCCATTGCAACCGATCCATAAAAAAAACATATTGCTGAAAACACAGTTCTTTCAGCAAACCTTGCGCATCTCGCCGCCGGTATATTAAAGCAGATGGAATTCCGGACCCGACTGGGAAAAACCAGCGGAGCGAGTGCGGTCGCCATCGGCAATTTTGATGGTTTTCATGCCGGGCACAAAAAAATCGTGGATACCTTGGTCAACACCGCCCGAAGTGAAGGATTGCTGTCAATAATTCTCACATTCCATCCCCACCCCCGTCTTTATTTTAAGCATTCCATCCATTTGATCAGCACCGATAAACAACGCCGGGAAATCCTGCGCCGCCAGGCACCGGATTACTTTTTCTTCACTGATTTTGCCAGCGTGGCCGACTACCCGGCCGCTGCTTTCGTCCAAAATATCCTCCTCGACACCCTGCAGATGAAAGTATTGATTATCGGCCAGGATTTCCGTTGCGGCCGCAACCGTGAAGGCGACCTGGCTTTTTTACGCAAACAGGCGGCAACAGCACCATTTAGAATCATTCAAGCCCGGACCGTACGCCGCGGGGGCTGCCGGGTAGCCAGTTCGGCAATTCGCAAAAAACTGGCGGCAGGAGCCATCCGCGATGCCAACCAAATGTTGGGCCATCCCTATGCTATCGACGGCATTGTCCAAAAAGGGGCCGGACGCGGCAAAAAGCTCGGTTTTCCAACCATCAATATCTCGACCGCCAACCAGTTACTCCCTATGGGCGTTTTCCATACTCAAATCGCAGTGGGATCAAATCTTTATGAATCTGTGACCAACATTGGTTCAACTCCCACCTTTGGCGCAAAAGCGGCTACGCCGATAAAAATCGAAACCCATATTCCCGGTTTTCAGCGGATGATTTATGGAAAAAAAGTAACCATTTTTTTTATAAATAAAATCAGGGAGGAAATAAAATTTGATTCAAGCAAATCCCTGACAAATCAAATCCGCCTGGATATTGCCAGCCTGAACATTTGACAAAGGATTTCTTTTTTGATAAAGTTTAGTAACTTAAAGCAAATTAACTTGGTAAAAAAACAAGATAATTTGCTTTCTAAGTTACTTATCCTGCGCAGCAGGGTTAAGCAAGACACGCATCACCTATTCAGGAGTAATTACCATGGATCACGAAAAAGTCAGCCAGCCGCAACCGGTCAACGAAAAATTGCCAATTGCAAAAGGGGCCACTGGACCCGAAACGGATAAAAGCAAAGATGAAAACCTCCTTTTACGGCGTTTCCAAATATCCATGTCACGTGAAGATATCACCAAAGAAATCGATGCTTTGGCCGTCCAATACAGCCAGAAAGTGAAAATGCCCGGCTTCCGCCAGGGAAAAGTTCCCGTTGACGTAGTCAAGAAAGTTTACAAGCAGGCTCTGGAAGAGGAAGTCCTGCAGCAGGCAGTCAGCAAGCTGGCGTTTGCCAGAATTGAAAAAGATAAAATTGCCTTCGCAAACGAACCATACGTTGAAAAAATGGATCACCTGGAAGGGCAAGGCCTTGTAGCCGATATCGCCGTCGAGGTACTTCCCGATATCCAGCTTCCCGATTTGGAGACGCTTCAGGTTGAAATTCCCGGCATCGTCTTGAAAGGCGAGCCTTTCGACGAAATCAAGCAGATCGAACTCATCCTGGAAGCCAATAAAAGATCGTTGCCGGTCAAGGACAGGCCCATCCAGGATAACGATCTGGTCCTTTTACTGGTGCAATCTACCGATATGGCAAGCAAAAAGAAATGGCCGCGCCAGGAATCTTATTTCATGATGAAAAAAGAAAACGAAAGCGAAATCAGCGGATTGTACGCTGAGTTGCTGGGGAAAAAGGCCGAAGAAAAATTTTCCATCCAGAGATCATATCCGGCCGGGGCGGTCAAAAAAGCCTGGAACGGAAAAAAAATTGAACACCAGGCGAACATCAAATCCGTATTTGAATTGAAAAAACCGGAACTGGACGAAAATTTCCTGAAATCCCTGGGTTTAAAAAGCGTGGAGGATTTCAAGATTAGACTGAAAGAAGAATACGAGCACCGGCAAGAACATCAAAAAGACGAGCAAGTCATGGACAAAATATACGAACGGCTGTTGGCATCAAGCTCATTCCCGATTCCCCGCTCCCTGGTCGAACAGGAAGAGGCCCGCCAGCTGACGCAGAACAAGCATCCATTGAATTTGAAGAATGATGAAGAAAAAAACAAGCTCAAGGAACTGCTGTTCTCCCAAGCGGAGAAAGTGGTCCGCTTATCGTTGATTTTGGAACAGGTGCACAAGCAATATCACATTGACGTAACCAGTGAAGATATTGAAAAAGAATACGCCCACCTGGCCAGACATAATTCACTGCCGGAAAAGGAAATAGAAAAGTATTACGAGGAGCAGAAAAAACTGGATGAATTAAAAAACCATCTGCTCAATGTCAAACTGAATGAATTTATCAAGGAAAAAATAAAGATCAAAGAGGTTTAACATGCCACTCATCCCAATGGTTATTGAGCAAACTGGAAATGTCGAAAGGGCATATGACATCTATTCCCGGTTGTTAAAAGACGGGGTCATTTTCCTTGGCTCGGCAATTGACGACAACGTGGCCAATGTCATTATCGCCCAGTTGCTGTTTTTGGAAGCCGATGACCCGGAAAAAGACGTGTCGATTTACATCAATTCTCCTGGGGGAGTAATCAGCTCTGGGATGGCCATCTATGACACCATGCGTTTCATTAAAAACGACGTGGTAACCATCTGTATCGGCCAGGCGGCTTCCATGGCCGCTATCCTCCTGGCCGCCGGCAGCAAAGGCAAACGCTTCGCCCTGCCCAACTCAAAAGTCATTATTCATCAACCTTTGGGCGGATTTGAAGGCCAAGCCACCGACATCTTGATCCAGGCCGAAGAGATCCGCAAAGTAAAAGAAAAAATCATAGAAATTCTCGCTGGCCATAGCGGTCAAAAAACCGATAAAGTTGCTTTGGACATCGAAAGAGATTACATTATGTCCGCCGATGAAGCCCTGAAATATGGTATCATCGACTCAGTGATCAATGACCGGAAAAAGGAGAAAAAAAAGATTTGAAATGAAGGAAGAAAAAGAAGCCCGCTGCAGCTTTTGCGGCATCCCCCAATCCCGGGCCATGAAACTGATCGCCGGTCCTGGCGTATATATCTGTGATGAATGCACCAAGACCGCCTACAACCTGATTTTCAGCGGCAGCGAAGCGCCAAAATCACCGATCAGCGGCAAAAAATTCAAACTGCTGACCCCGGCCGAGATAAAAGATAAACTCGATGAGTACATCATCGCGCAGGATGGAGCCAAGAAGAAACTGGCCGTGGCCGTTTATAACCATTATAAAAGGATCAACCACAACCAGAACCTGTCCAAAGTGGATATCCGCAAAAGCAATGTCCTGCTGATCGGACCGACCGGTACGGGCAAGACCCTGCTGGCTGAAACTCTGGCCAAAACCTTGGACGTTCCTTTTGCCATGGCCGATGCCACTACCCTCACCGAAGCCGGCTACGTGGGCGAGGACGTGGAAAATATCCTGTTGAAGCTGTATCAGGCCGCCGGTGAAAACAAGGAACTGGCTGAAAAAGGCATCGTTTATATCGACGAACTTGATAAAATAGCGCGCAAAAGCGAGAATCCGTCAATCACCCGCGATGTCTCCGGTGAAGGGGTTCAGCAAGCGTTGCTCAAAATCGTCGAAGGCACGGTGGCCAATGTCCCGCCCTTGGGAGGGCGTAAGCACCCCTATCAGGAATTTTTAAAAATCGACACCAAGAATATACTGTTCATTGCCGGCGGCGCTTTCGTCGGCCTGGAAAAGATCATCCAGCGCCGGCTGAAAAAAAATCTGATCGGTTTCAATGCCGCCAAGGACAAAGGCCGCCATTTCCGGGCCGATATCTTCGAACACGTGCAAACCGAAGACCTGATCAAATATGGCCTGATTCCCGAACTGGTCGGCCGCTTCTCCGTAGTCAGCATCCTCAATGAACTTGATAATGAACAATTGTACCGCATCCTCCTTGAACCCAAGGACGCCATCACCAAGCAATTCAAGGCCCTGTTCAAAATGGACGGGGTCGATCTGGAATTTTCCCAGGAAGCCCTGGAAAAAATCGCCGGGCAGGCCATAACCCGCGGCGTTGGAGCCAGAGGGCTACGCGCTATTTTTGAAGAGCTCATGCTCGATCTGATGTTTGAAATTCCTTCCAAGAAAGAATTGATCGGCAAAGTGCTAATCGATGGAAATTTTCTCAAAGACAAGAAATGGATCGCCTGAACGCCAAAGAATTGATCCTGCCCCTGATCCCTTTAAGGGAATTGGTGGCTTTTCCAAACGTTATCGTTCCCATCCTGGTTGGTCGTGACAAATCGGTCAATGCCCTGAAGGCGTCACAGGCCCAATACGGGGGATACATTTTTCTGGCCGCCCAGAAAAACCAGGTCACCGAAGCGCCTGTTATCGAAGAAATTTACGAAATCGGCACCATCGCTAAAATTGAAAAATCAGCTGAACAGAACAACGGCAGTTTTCGCCTTGTCGTTCAGGGCTTGAAAAGAGGCCAAATACTGCGCTATGCTGGAAGCGCTGATTTTTACCTTGTGCAACTGGGCGTCCTGGAAGATATCAGCGAAACCGGCAAGGACCTGCTGGAACTTTCGCGCAACCTGATCGCCCTGTTTGAAGAATACATCAATTTGAAAAGAGTCAGGCTGCCGGGAATCATGACCCGCCTAAAGCCCAGCCAGCTCGCTGACGCCTCGGACATTATTATTTCCATCATTAATATCCCTTTAAAAATCAAACAAACACTGCTGGAAGAGATGAATTCTTACACCCGCAGCGTCCGTGTCTTCAACATCTTGAAGAAAGAGGTTTTGCTGCTCAGGAGCCAGCGTGACCTTGAACCCAATCTGAAGCGCGAAGAAGGACAGGAAACCGATTACGACGAATACAAAAAGAAAATCGCGGCGGCCCGGCTTCCAGAATCTGTCAAAACCAGGGCCAACGAGGAATTGGAACGCCTGGCGGCCATGCCCCCGTATTCAGCTGAAAGTACGGTGTCAAGATACTATCTGGACTGGATACTGGCCATTCCCTGGAACAAGTTCAAAAAGGAAAACACGGATATCAAGCGCGCCGCCCAAATCCTGGACGAAGATCATTACGGCCTGCGCAAGGTCAAGGAGCGGATATTGGATTACTTAGCCGTCCGGCTGCTGGTCAAGAAATCCGCGGGGGAAATCATCTGCTTTGTCGGCCCCCCCGGAGTGGGGAAAAGTTCCCTTTCCAAATCCATTGCCCGGGCCTTGGACCGTAAATTCGTCCGTATTTCATTGGGTGGCGTCAAGGATGAAGCGGAAATTCGCGGCCACCGCCGCACCTATATCGGTTCCTATCCGGGCCAGATCATCAAGGGCTTGAAAAAAGCCGCCAGCATGAACCCGGTACTTCTCCTCGATGAAATCGACAAGCTGAATTCTGATTTCCGCGGCGATCCGGCCTCGGCACTGCTGGAAGCCCTCGATCCCGAGCAAAACAGCGAATTCGTCGATCATTATATGGACCTGGAAATGGACCTTTCCCAGGTTTTTTTCATCACCACCGCCAATTTTTCCGATGCTATCCCCCCGGCCCTGCTGGACCGCATGGAAGTCATCGAACTGCCCGGATACACCGAGAGAGAAAAGCTGCAAATCGCTAAATTTTTTTTGCTGAAAAAGCAGGCTGAAAAAAATGGTTTCTCGGCCAATGAAATCCAGATCAGCGACGAAATCCTGTTGAAAGTAATCAACGAATATACCCGCGAGGCCGGTGTGCGCAACCTGGAACGCGAAATAGCGGTCATCATGAGAAAAACCGCCCGCACGATCATCGAGCAAGGGAAAGCAGGCAATGACAATAAAATAAAAATCATTGACCAGATCCTGCTGCAAAAATACCTGGGGATCCCCAAGTACAGTAATCAGAAAATATTCCTGCATAACGAGATAGGCGTGGCCGTCGGCCTGGCCTGGACAGCAGCCGGCGGTGATATTTTAATGGTCGAAGCCCGCATGTTGAAAGGCAAAGGCGAATTAATTCTCACCGGCCGCTTGGGTGAAGTGATGAAGGAATCTTCTTCGGCCGCTTTCAGCTACACCAAGTTGAAGCTGTTTGAACTTGAAATGGATACCGAAGGACTTAAAAACTACGATATCCACCTGCATATCCCCGAAGGCGCTGTACCCAAGGAAGGCCCTTCGGCCGGAGTTACCCTGGCCGTTTCGCTGATCTCGCTGTTGACCGGAATTCCGGTCAAATCCGATTACGCCATGACCGGTGAAATCACTTTGCGCGGCAAAATCCTGCCGGTCGGCGGCATCAAGGAAAAAATCATCGCCGCCCACCGCTACGGCATAAAAAATATTCTGATCCCTTCTGAAAATGAAAAGGACTTTCTGGAAGATATCCCCGAAGAATTGAAAAATGACATCCAGATTCACCCCGTTGACACTATGGATGAACTTCTGGATATCGTCCTGGAAAACCCGATTAAAATAAAAAACATCAAGAGCAAGGTCATCAGGCCATTGCAAGAGGCGAATTTACAGTAAGCGATTGTTTTCAAAATGAACCTTAAAAAAACAAGACTTGCCGGGACTTTCTTCAGTCAAAGCCAGTTGCCGGAAGATGCGCGGCCAAAAATTATTTTTTTCGGCCGTTCCAATGTGGGGAAATCGTCGCTGATCAACACCATATTGGAACAAAAATTAGCCAAAACCAGTTCCACACCGGGCAAAACCCTGAGCATCAATTATTACCTGATCGACGAAAAACTACTGTTTGCCGACATGCCCGGCTACGGGTTTGCTAAAGTCGCCAAAACCGAAAGCGCCCGGGTAAGGAAACTGATCAGCGATTTTTTGCAAGTTGTAAAAAACGTCCGCCTGGCGGCCCTGCTCATCGACTCACGGCGTGGTTTCCTGCCTCAAGACCTGGACACGCTTGAACAAATTTTACAAAATAAATTTCCCGTCTTGACAATCCTGACCAAGAGTGATAAAATTTCTTTTTCGCAACAAAAAAATCTTGTAACGCAACTTCATAAAAATTTCGGATTACATGCTGTTTCCTTCTCAATCAAATCGAAAACAGGGAAGAATGAAATTTGGAAATATATAAATGAAGCCATAAAGGAGTGAATATGTATTCTTTGAAGGACCTGCAAGGCATGAAGCCGCTGGAATTAAAAAAAGTAGTTAAGGAACTTGAAGTCAGCGAAATAGACATTAACGATAAGAATTCCCTTTTTTTCAAGATCCTGGACACCCAGGCCCGGGCCAATGGCAAACTGTTCGCCGAAGGGGTTATCGAGGTGCACAGCGAAGGCTACGGGTTCCTGCGTTTCCAGGAATACTCTTACCTGACCAGTCCGGAAGATATCTACGTTTCGCCCTCACAGGTAAACAAATTCGATATGCGCACCGGAGACACGATTTCCGGATCGGTGCGCCCGCCCAAAACCGGTGAAAAATACTTCGCCCTGCTGACGGTTGAGGCTGTGAATCTCGAAGATCCGGAGTCAGTGACCGACAAACGCCGCAACGTCAGGTTCGAAAAACTGACTCCCCTTTATCCCAACGAAAAAATCAACCTGGAAACCGGGCCGGATAACAATTCGGGCCGGGTAATGAACCTGCTGACACCGCTTGGCAAGGGACAGCGCGGCCTGATCGTCGCCGCTCCCCGCACCGGGAAAACCATGATCCTGCAAAGCATCGCCAAATCAATCGAAATCAACCACCCCGAAATCAATTTGATCGTCCTGCTCATCGACGAAAGACCAGAAGAAGTTACCGATATGAGCCGCAACGTCAAGGGTGAAGTCATCGCTTCCACTTTCGACGAAATCCCGCTACGCCACACCAAAGTGGCCGATATCGTGCTGGAGAAAGCCAAACGCATGGTGGAAATGGGCAAAGACGTGGTCATTCTCCTTGATTCCATAACCCGGTTAGCCAGGGCCCATAACGCCATAACGCCATCCTCAGGCAAGGTACTTTCGGGCGGTATTGATGCCAATGCGCTGAATAAACCGAAAAAATTCTTCGGCGCCGCCAGGAACATCGAAGGCGGCGGCAGTCTGACCATCCTGGCTACGGCATTGGTGGATACCGGCAGCCGCATGGATGAAGTAATTTTTGAAGAATTCAAGGGCACCGGCAACATGGAAATCAACCTCGACCGCAAGCTGGTCGACAAACGCGTTTTCCCGGCCATCGACCTGTTCCGCTCCGGCACCCGCAAGGAAGAGCTTTTGATCGAACGCGAAGAATTGAGCAAGATCTGGGTCCTGCGCAAAGTGCTTTCGCAAATGTCGGAAGTCGAAGCCATGGAACTGCTGGTGGAAAAATTGGCCAAGACCAAATCTAACGCCGACTTCATCAAGATGATGTCAGCGGGAATGTAAGAACTCAAACGACATATAGAAATCGGTCTACGGTAGACGGTGTAAGGTGGACGGTAAAAGCCAAAAAACCTTGCCATTTTGATTCTTCTTTTACCTTAAACCGTATACCGTATACCGTAAATTTTACACCAAACCCTGATCCAATAACATTCTTATCTTATCCAGTTGATCTTATAACGAAAGCACATCGCCTATGCCCTTCTTGATCTCCGCCAACACGGTCTCCCAGGAGTAATACTTGCGGACATACTCCAGCCCTTTGGCCCCCATGAGCATCCTCAGTCCCGGCCGGCGATATAGTTTCCGAAATCCTTCCAGAAATTCATCTGCATTGTCATAAGCCATCCCGGCGCCGGACACTTCAATGTGCTCCAGCAAGACCGGACAACGGCGGTTGACCAGCACCGGTGTTTCTACCGAAAAAGACTCCAGGGTGGTGATGGAAAGGCTTTCCAGCGGCGAAGGCTGCAGCGAGAACACGGCCCCCTTGAAAGCGGCTAATTTCTCCGCCTCGCTAACAAAGCCTAGATATTTCAAACCCTGGATAGCGGGAATATCCATCAGCTTCTTGCCGATCAAGACCAGATCGATATAGGCTTCTCCCTTTAATGCCCGGTAATAATCAAAAATCGCTTCCAGACCTTTGCCTTTTTCAATGCGGCCGGCATAAAGCAGATAAGGAGCAACCAGCAGGTGCTTGCGACGGAAAGATTTTTCTGAAATATCGGTTCGGATATCGATGCCGGAACGAACCAGGCGCATCAAGCCCGGTGGGGCAAACAGTCGGTTCACCAAGTCCATTTCGGCCTGGGTCAAAAAAAACAGGGCCTGAGGGCGGCGGAAAACCTTGCCCATTGCCCGCAGGTGGATCGGCAGCTCATCGTGGGCAGTGGGAAACAGGATTATTGGTTTGCTGACCGCATTGATCCCTTCCACGGTAGGATGATAAAGGTAAGTGAAAAAGAAAAAAAGGTCGAAATCATTTTGCGCCGCAGCCAATGCCTGAATCAGGCCGGGGCAGAAAGGGCCCTGTTCCACAAACCACTTTTTTTCATCTCGTTCCGCAGCGGCAGCTGCAAAAAATTCGGTGGAAAAGCGATTAAAATCAACGATATCGCGTTCCCGGGACACTGGAAAACGTTTGATCCTGACCCCTTGGAGAATCGTTTCACCGGCAGGATACTCATTACGCCAGGAAAGATAATCCCTGGCGCAGGTAGTGAACACGGTGATTGAAAAACCTTGACGGAGTAATCTTTCGGCGACGTTGCGGGCCAGGGATTCGGCCCCGCCGATCACGTCGCTACCATAGCGCTGGACCACGATGCCGATGGAAATCATAGTTTCTCCAGATAAGACAGCAGGATATCGGGCCGCGCCTGCTGCTGGTAGCTGGCAAAACGCCGCAGCGCCGATTGTTGCAGCCTTTTACGCAGGGGCGCATCATTCAGTATCAGTTCGATCAGTGCCGCGGTGGCGGCGACATCCTTGCGGATCAGCAGCAGGCCGGCACCAGCCAGGGTTTCGGGAACGGCTCCCGCTGCGTAAGCCAATACTGGCAAACCAAAATGGCAGCTTTCGATCAGAGGCAGGCAAAATCCCTCATGCTCGCTCAAGGAAACAAAAACATCGGCCTTGCGGTAGGCGGCCAGAAATTCTTCCATAGGCAGGTGGCCCGTGAAAAACAGGTCTTCAGACGTCAACTGCAGGCGCTCCGCAAGATCGCGCAGGGCGTGATAATAGTTCGGCAGGGTCGATGTATTACCGATTACGATCAACCGTGCCGGCGGGGAAAAATATTTTTTATAAAATGACAACAACTTGATCAGGTCTTCGATTTTCTTGTTTGGAGTGATCCGACCGACAAAAAGCAGGTTTTTCTTGTCCTCCTGGAACAAGCTGGCGAAAGACTGACTGACCGGACCGTCATATTCATGC
>JBAXOR010000005.1:0-13468 GCA_037133155.1 Chrysiogenales bacterium
ACATTGCTGATCATATTGCCGAATTTATCCACGTGAATGATCCGCCCCTCAATCCGGCCAGGCTGCAATTCCTGCGGATAATATTCCTGATTAATGACAAAATCAGCTGTTTCGCTGCCGATGTCCACGGCGGCTATCCCTTTGGAAAGATGGGCGGCTACCGGAGCCATGCGGTCACGCGCTTCAAAAGTGGATGATCCAGATAATAAAAAATAGTGATCCTTGTCTATTTCGCGGATGATTTTTTTCCGGTCTAGCTGAAAAATTGGGGTCAACAGACCATTATCCGGAGCAATAAAATGATAGCCGGCAGCCGTTACCAGTAGTAGCTTGCGCTTGGTACCCACACCGGGATCAACCACTGCCAGGAAAATGGTGCCGGCAGGGAAAAATTGATAGGTCTTTTCCAGAACATAGGATCCGCCTTGAATAAAATACGACGGTACGCCGTGGCAGATATCGATAATATCGGCCTGGGGGTTGATATTTTTGATCACTCCTTTCAATGTGCCCACAAAATAATCATTTTCGCCAAAGTCGGTAATTAATCCTATAGTCATTGGCCACCTCCCGACGAATACAGATATTGTATTAAAATAATTAATTTTATGCAATAAGTAGTCAGCAATTTCAGTAAATCACCTTATTATGTTAAAATATCCTTATGAAATGTATTAAAAACAAGTCACTGATAGTTTTTCTTATACTCATCCTCCTTACAATTTTTCAAGCCAAAGGGATCAGCACTCTGCCCCCGGATTTTGAGGCCAAAGATATTACCGGCCAGACTGTAAAATTGTCGGACTTCAAAGGTAAGGTCGTTTTGCTCGATTTCTGGGCCACATGGTGCCCGCCCTGCCGGGTAGAGATCCCCAATCTCCTGGTAATCAACCGAAAATTTAAAAGCAAGAAGTTCATCCTGATAAGCGTCAGCCTCGACCGCGACCTGTTGGCGGCCCGCAAATTCGTCAAGGATAAGGAAATGGACTGGGTGCACATCATTGACTTAGAGGCTGGCCGCAAGATCGCGACCCTCTACCAGGTCGAATACATCCCCTCGACTTTCCTAATCAACCGCGACGGAAAGATGGAAGCGAGCCAATTGCGGGGCGATGAACTCAAAGACAAGATCAATGCTTTGCTGAAATAAACCGGCTTACTTGATTTCTATTTCAATTCCCTGACCGGCAATTTTGCGGCTGACATAAAAGGTCTTCAGCGGCGTAAAACCTGAGTTGTGCGACTTGGCAAACAAATCGCACAAGGAATTCCGCCAGTTTTTCTTGTATTTATCAAAAGCTGCCGCCGAGCTGGCGCGGTAACCGAAACCGGCTTTCAGAGTGATCCTTTCACTTTCGCCGGACGGGGGCAAAGCCCGGCGCAAAGTCATCTGATATCCTTCACCAATAAACTTGCCGTTATCCATGAAACGGAACACGCCCAATAAAAAAACATAACTTAAATCTTTTTTTCCGAGATTTCGGATGCGAAACGATATTTCGGGCACGAGGATGATGCCCTTAAAATCCTCTTCATTGATCTTGTCATTGACTACCCACTGGCTGGAAATGTCGAAAAACTCCAGTGCCGCTTTCAATTGCCGCGGATTCATCGCGGTATCTAAAACGGTTTTTTTAAAAATAAATGCAAATATCAGCAGAATAAGCAGTAAAACCACTCCCAGCCAAAACTTGGAGTTACGCCAGAAACTTTGATAATATTCCTGAAGAATTCCCCCGTTTTCCAGGGCCGTTGGCAGGGGCGTGACCTGGTCAGATTTTTTTTGCTCAATATTCATTGAATTTCCTCTTGTTTTTATTATAACACAGGTCAGCCATTTAGCAGAAACACTGTGCAAACAGCGGGCTTAAAATGCGGACCTTAAAGGACAAACTGAATTCGCCAGGATGAAATTCAAAGTTAAGCGTTCGGAGTTCGGCGTTAAGAAAAACACCTTTTTTTCCCAATCTTCATCTTATCTCCGTTCTTAATTCTTCACTCCGAACTCCCAACTTCGAACACCGAACTGTTCGGACAGCTGGATAGTTTGCGCTGCAATTGACTTCGGAGTCGATTTGATCTAAAATTCTCAAATGAAAGACAACAGCAGCAACAGCAACTGGTGCATTATACAAAGCAAACCAAAACAGGAATTTTGCGCTGAAAATAACCTGAAACTGCTGGACATCAATGTATACCTGCCTGTTTATCTGAAAAAAATCAAGAAAAACAAGATAAAAATCGACCGCATTGCGCCTCTTTTCAGCGGCTACCTGTTCGCCCAATTCAATATCTATGAGTTTTACCAGAAAGTGAAGTATACCAAGGGTGTCAAAAGTATTTTGGGTTATAATGAATCCCTATGGACCATCGGCGATGATAAAATCCAGGACATCAAGTTCCGCGAGAACAACGGCATCGTTATTCTACGCAAGCGGGAAGACTTTTTTTACAAAGGTGATAAAATATTCATTGATGAAGGCGATTTCGAAGGCTGGGAAGGGATTTTTCAAGAAGAACTTCCTGATCGGGAACGGGCCATCATCATGCTGACCAACGTCAAATTTTCCAGCAAACTAATTCTGCCAAAAAAATATTTGGTAATCGGTCGTTAAAAGCAAAATCCATAATTAAGGAGCATAAAATGAAAGGTGTTACGGTTTGGTTCACGGGACTTCCATGTTCAGGAAAAACTACACTGGCATTGAAGTTGAACGCCGAACTCAAAAAAAGGGGTTATAATCCCGAAGAATTGGATGGGGACATTACCCGCAAATATTTGAGCAAAGGCCTGGGCTTTTCCAAAGAAGACCGTGACGAAAATATCCGCCGTGTGGGTTTTGTTTGTTCTCTGCTAACACGTCACGGCGCCATGACTACTGCGGCTTTTGTCTCACCTTACCGCAGCATCCGTGCCGAAGTAAGGGAAATGATCGGCAATTTCATCGAAGTATATGTCAAGTGTTCTCTGGACAAATGCATCGAACGCGACGTCAAGGGTATGTACAAAAAAGCCATCGCCGGAGAAATCAAAAATTTCACCGGCATATCCGATCCTTTTGAAGAGCCTGAAAAACCGGAATTGATCGTCCAGACCGACAAGGAAAGCGAAGAAGAATGTCTGCAAAATATCTTGCGTAAAATGGAAGCATTGGGCTATTTGCAACCAACCGCCAATGATGTTTTCATCCCCAAATATTTGCGTGAAGACCTGCTTAAGAATTTAGCCAGGCAAAATTTTCCCGACTTGTCCACGTTTGCTATCCATATCCTCAGTCAGTATGTTGCCCAAAACAGCGGCGGCAGTGAAATCTCCCAGGCGGAAGAGGATGCGGCCAAAGAAAAACTAAAAAAACTCGGCTATTTAAGTTAAGGAGTTGAACATGATTGTAAAACCACATGGCGGAACACTGATTAACCGCGTTCTTTCTGAAAAAGAAAGGCAAGCCATCCTGTCTTTTAGGGATAAATTTGTCAGCCTGGAAATCGATGAAGAAAAAGCCATTGAAATCCAGAACATTGCCAGCGGAGTTTTTTCGCCCCTGCAGGGCTTCATGAACCAGGAAGATTACCGGGAAGTCATTCACCACAGCCGCCTGGCCAATGGCCACGCCTGGACACTGCCCATTGTCCTGGCAGTGGACAATTTGCAGGCAAACAAATTTACTAAAAATGAAACCATTATTCTGAAAACCAAAGAAACTGTCATCGCCACAATGTTGGTAGAGGATATCTATACCTGGGATTTTGAAGAATATGCCAAAAATGTTTATGGCACCACCGATGACAAACATCCCGGCGTTGAACAGTTAAAAACCTATGGCGCATACTTTGTCGGCGGCACTATTAATTTTTTAAGCGACCCCATTTCCAATTTCTCTGCATACTATTTAACCCCGCGCGAAACCAGGGTATTGTTCAAGGAAAAAAAATGGGAAACTGTGGTCGGGTTTCAAACCCGCAACGTCTCCCATCTCGGACACGAATACGTTCAAAAATCGGCCCAGTCCATCGTAGACGGCTTGTTCATCAATCCGGTCATCGGCAAGAAAAAAGCCGGCGACTTTTCTGACCAGGTGATCCTCGATTCTTATAAAGTATTGATTGACCAGTTTTATGTCAAAGAGCGGACCGTCATGTCCATCCTGCAAACTGAAATGCGTTATGCCGGCCCCAAGGAAGCGATATTCCATGCCATTGTACGAAAAAATTACGGCTGCTCGCACTTCATTATCGGTCGCGACCATGCCGGCGTGGGCAGTTATTACCATCCTTTCGCTGCTCAGAAAATATTTGATTTTTTCCCCGACTTGGGCATTACCCCCATTTTTTTTATGAGTTTCTTTTTTTGTAAAAAATGCAACTCCATAGCCAATGACAAAACCTGCCCCCATCCCCAAAACGATCATGTGGATTTCGCCGGCAAGATCATCCGCGATAAACTGGTTAACCATCAGATCCCCCCGGAATCCATGATGAGAAAAGAAATCTCCGAGGAAATCCTGAAACATGGGAATCCTTTCGTGGAATAAAAGCGTTACTCCGCTGAACTATTCAGCCCCTGCCTCCCAGCATTTTTGTCTTATTAGTCGTCATGCAGGAGGATGGGATTAATAATATAAAAAATAGCAAGAAACTCCTGATCATCGGTTTGGACGGAGTTGCCCATGATATGCTTGGCGGCAATGGCCATCCATCTCTCCTTCCCAGCCTTAACCGTTTTTGCCTTCCCGGCCAGCCACTGAAAATGTCGGTTTCCCTTCCGGAAATATCCGCGGTTTCCTGGTCCAGTTTCATGACCGGCACCCAATCCGGAGAACATGGTATTTACGGTTTTGTCGATCTGAAGCCCGGCACTTATCAGCTTTGTTTTCCCGATTTCCGCGATCTGAAAGTACCTGCTTTTTTTGATGAATTGGGATTGAATAACAAGCGCTCGGTGATTATCAACTTGCCGGCCACTTATCCGGCCCGCCCTATCAATGGCGTTCTGCTGTCCGGTTTTGTTGCCCTGAACCTGGAAAATGCGATTTACCCGATCCGCTACCTTCCCCTGCTCAAACAAATGGGATATCAGGTCGATGTCGATGCCGGCAAGGGCAAAGATAAAAAGATAGAGTTTCTGGCCGATCTGCATTGCCTTTTAAAAACCCGTAAGCAGGTCGCCGACATTTTATGGGAAAAAGAAAATTGGGACATTTTCATGTTCACGGTGACTGAAACCGATCGGCTGCAGCATTTTCTTTATGACGCCTACGGCGATAACCATCATCCTCATCATCAGGATTTTCTCAATTTCTATCATGAAGTCGACCAGATTATCGCTGATTTTTTGGAACGCGCCGCCGTTCGTGAGGAATTGGAAATCATACTCCTTTCAGACCACGGGTTCGGCCCGATCAAGGGCGAAATATATCTGAATCCGATTTTAATAAAGTATGGTTTTTTAAGCCTTGAGAGCGGCGAAGTTAAAAATCCGGCGCACATCAACCCTACTGCCAAAGCTTTCGCCCTTGATCCATCACGAATTTATATCCATCAAAAAAGTAAATATCCAAAAGGCCGGGTGGCCGCCGGCGATTATCAGAAAATCAGGCATGATTTAAAACAGCTCTTTGAAAACTACGAAGTCAACGGAGAGAAAATCATCTCCCGGGCTTTTTTCCGGGAGGAATTGTACAGCGGCCCGCAAATAACCTTTGCTCCGGACCTGGTGTTGCTGTCCAATCCCGGATTTGATTTAAAGGGCGGATTTGAAAAAAATCAAGAAACTGGAATCAGCTATTTCACCGGCATGCATCGCCACGACAACGCCTTTTTTGCCTGCAGTAGCCGCCATCTGGTCACCCAGCCATGGACTATCTTTGACGTTAAGGATTTATTGTTCAAACTAATTACTACTTGACCCTTTCTTTTGCTTTCTGTATATTTTCGGCAAGATTGCGGATGACGGGGTTGATATTACGATCCCGGACCAGCATTTTCAGATCACGCGTATGCAGCTGCTTGATAAAACTGATGGCACGGTTAATTGGGGTTTTGGGATTTTGCACCAAAGCCAGGACGATGGGATAATTTTTTGTCCAGTCGCGGTTATTGGCTATTTTACCGATGATTTCTCCGGACAGGCTTAAATTACGGGTATGGATCAATACCTCATCATTAGCCATCTTGGGGCTTTCGATCACGGCCATCTGTACCATTCTATTGGCATCCTTGATCAAAATCAGCCGTTCTGTCTTATCTCCGGTCAGGGCAAGACGAATGCGTTTGGAAATCGACATACGGTTGATCCGCTGCAGAGTTGTCATGATCACTTGTTGAATTGTAGCCTGACTCAGTCTTTCATCTTCGCTTTGTTCCTGGGTGATCATCGGGACCAATTCGTTTAAAATATTTTTTTCCGGAATAGTTTCAGCGGCCTGGGGCTGGAAATAAAATTCTCGCAATTCATTGATCTTACCATGTATAAACTGCCCGCATTCCGGATTAGACTCTATCTTTTCCATGATTTCCGGATAGGCGATCAAACGAACCTGATTTTCCAGTAAGATCTCCAGTGTGACTTCTTTGCCCTGAGCGGCGATGCGCAGTAAAAACTCGTTGGGAAAGTGCTGATTCTGAATGATCATGGCCAAGGTATTGAAATAATCTGCCTGCAAGGCTTCATTTAAAATAAATTCAGCCACCTGCAGTTGGGCCTCTTTTTTTTGCACATAGTTTTCCTTGACCGATTGGGCTATCCGACTCAGCATGGCCAGTGCCTGGTCATGAAAGCTCAGGTTCGGAAGGACAAAAACCAGACTTTCCAGGTATTCTTCATCGGTGAAAGCCAATTTTTTATCAAGGAGGAACTGCAGAAGCTCATCGTTGGCTGAAGCTTCAGCAATTTGCAAAACCAGTGGATTTTTGGAAACAAGGGAGTTCATCGCTGCGCCATTTCCTCTAAATTATAAGAATTAAGGAGCAGTTTTACTGAGGTACTGGACTGGCGTAATGCCGGCCATTCCCGGCCATTGACATTAAGCCGGACAGCCGCAGGATTGCCCATGACCAAAGTCAATTGGTACCCTCGCCCGGTAAGGACATCGCCTTTATTAAATGTTTTTTCCACCATTATTTCGTCGCCACGCCAGAACTGCAACCAGCATGAGCCTGCAAAAGTCAATCGCATGGAAACAGGTGCCCAATCAAGACAAAAATCACTTTCGTCAGGAATCAGTGAAGCGGAGAAAGCGGGAAATTCGAAGGGTTCAGATTGTGTTTTTACCAAACCCGGACGGCTAAAAAACCAATAAAATAAAACTGCCGCCAGCAGCAGCAGTAAAAATATTACCAGAATTTTTTTTTGTTTTTTGAACTTGACATATTCCAGCTTGTTCAGGTATTGGTTGGGCGGCAACTCGGCTTTTTTGTCCAGTACGGCCTTCAGATAATTATGATAGGTATTTAAAAAAGCGGTTTCATCAGCACCGCAGACCCGCAAATAATTCTTTATATAATAGCGAATGTAAAAAATACCGGGAAAAGGGGTGAAATCTTCATTTTCCAGGGCCTGAAGATAACGGCTGCCGATACGGGTTTCCTTGGCAATATCGGCCAGGGAAATGCCGCGCATTTCCCGTTCTTTCTTCAGCGCCTGGCCCAGAATTTTTTCCATGCCCTATTGGTAGCACAACTGGAATTCCAAGTCAATATTTGTAATGCGTAATAAGTGATGCGTGATGAGAAGGATAATCCCCTGCGGCACCATCGTTGTGAAAATATACCAACACTAAGTTTTTGGCCAATTCTATAAGTCGCCAAAAACATCTAGTGTTGGTATATTTCAAATCATTCCGAACCGTCAGGTTAGGGATTGATTTGTATATCCCCAAGGGGGATAGTCGCCATAGATGATTTCCCCGACTTTCAAGAACTTGGGAAAATCATATGGTTAAATATTAATCCCCTGCGGGGATAGTTTCACTAGATGATTTCCCCGACTTACTGAAATAGAGGGAAATCATAGTGAAACTACGGAGAGGGTGGGATTCGAACCCACGGTCCCGGTTTACCCGGGACAACTGCTTAGCAGGCAGCCCTGTTCGACCACTCCAGCACCTCTCCATATCTGCCGAGGAGGGGACTCGAACCCCTACAGACTTACGCCCACAAGCACCTCAAGCTTGCGTGTCTACCAATTCCACCACCCCGGCTTGTGTTTAAAATAATTTTCTTTATCTAAAAAATTGGTCGTTAGCTAAAACTCAAATTACTTATTTGCCGGGAGCAGATTTCGGCTGTTCCCTGGGGATAGCGGTCCCCGGTTTAAGCGGCTGTGAGGTCTGGGTTTTGGCCGCCGGCTTCTCCTTGTCCAAAACCGAACCGGATTTGCTTTTATGGGCCGCAACAACCTGCAGCAACAGCGAAGTCACCATGAATAAAACCGCCAATGTGGTGGTAAGCTTGGAAAGGAGCGAGGCGGCTCCACGCGGGCCGAAAGTCGATTGGCTGCCATAACCGCCGAAAGCCCCGGCCAGATCAGCACTTTTCCCGCTTTGCAGCAGGACTACGATGATCAGAAAAAAGCACACCATTATATGAAAAAAAAGTAAAATGCCTTGCAAGTTTCCTCCTAGTTATTCAGAAGTTGCACACAGCTATGGATTATAGCAGAAAATTGTTCGACTTTCAAGGAGGCACCACCAACCAAAACACCGAAAATATCATCCTGGGCAAGGATTTCAAGGCTGTTTTCCGGCTTTACCGAACCGCCGTAAAGAATTTTCAAATTTTGGCCCGGGGCCATTTCCTGCCATATGCCCTTGATGAAATGATGCACTTCCTGGGCCTGGGCCGGTGTGGCGTTGCGGCCTGTGCCGATGGCCCAGATCGGTTCATAGGCCACGACGATTTTGCCCATTTCACGGTTTTCCACTCCCTGCAAAGCTTTCTCCAGTTGATTTTTTATTTTAGCCATGGTTTTTCCGGCCTCATGTTCCTGCAGGGTTTCACCAACGCATAAAATGGGCAACAGATTGAATTGCAGCGCCGCCCTGATTTTTTTATTTATATCCGTATCGCTTTCCTTGAAAATTTCCCGGCGCTCGGAATGGCCAATCAGTACATAATCAACCAGATCCTGCAGCATCAAGGGAGATATTTCACCGGTGAAAGCCCCTTTTTCCTCGTAAAACATGTTTTGGGCGCCGATTTTTATTTTCGTATCCTGGCCGCGCAATCCAGCCAGGGCGATAAAGGGCGGAAAAACAGCAACTTCCAATCCCATGGCCGGCGCAAAAGAACGGGCCAGTTCATGGATGAATTCCCGGCTCTGGTCTACAGTTTTATACATTTTCCAATTGCCAGCAATCAGGTATTCTTTGTCCATCAAGCCTCCGTTAATGCTTCGATACCCGGCAGTTTGTCGCCGGCCAGGAACTCCAGCGCAGCCCCTCCACCGGTGGAAATATGGCTGATGCGGTCGCTGACTCCGGCCTTGTTAACGGCAGCAATCGAATCGCCCCCGCCGATGATTGTGGTTGCTGACGATGCGGCCATGGCAGCAGCGATTTCCATGGTGCCGCCGGCAAAAGCATCCACTTCGAATACGCCCATCGGCCCGTTCCAGAAAATTAATTTGGCCCGGGCAATTTCGTTCTGGTATTGGCCGATGGTTTCGGGACCGATGTCCAGGCCGATCATCTCACCGGGTATCCCTTCACCTGACTTGATGATGCGGATGGTGATATTGGGATCGACTTTGGTAGCTGCGATATGATCCTGGGGCAGGAGGATGCGTACCCCTTTCGCCTTTCCTTTGCGCAGAATCTCCCGGCACATGTCCAGGCATTCATTTTCCACCCGGGAATTTCCTACTTCCCTGCCGTCCGCCTTGAGGAAGGTATAGGCCATGGCGCCACCGATAAGAAAGGTATCAGCTTTGTCCAACAAATGGATCAGCAACGGCAGTTTGTCACTGACCTTGGCGCCGCCGAGGATAACCAGGTAATGGTCTGGAGGATTTTCCGCGGCCAGGCTCAAATAATCAATTTCTTTCTTGAGCAGGAATCCGGCCGCGGCCAAAGGCACCAATCGGGTGATCTGGTCAATGGAAGCATGGGCTCTATGGCAAGAACCGAAAGCGTCATCGACATAGATATCAATTCCCTTGGCCAGTTCCGCAGCGAAAGCCGGATCGTTTTTAATTTCACCTGGATGAAAACGCAAGTTTTCCAGCAGCAGTATCTGGCCGTCAACCAAAGCGGCTTTGGCAGCGGAATTTTTTTTGCCGCCCACTTCGCCATTGAATAGCACCTCTTGTTGCAGCAATTCTGCCAAACGCAAGGCCACCGGCTTGAGGCTACAATCGGGTATCACCTCTCCTTTGGGCCGGCCCAAGTGCGAAGCGCAGACTATACGGGCTTGGTTTTCGACAAGATAGCGGAACGTGGGCAGCGCGGCGCGGATGCGCGTATCATCGGTGATCTCCCGATTGGCATTCAGGGGCACATTGAAATCATTTCTCAAAAAAACCTTTTTCCCACGTACAGTAATGTCTTTGATGAATTTTTTACTCATACTAATTTTTGGCGATTTTGAGGATCAGGTCGCGGACCCGGCAGGAATAAGCCCACTCATTATCATACCAGGCCAGCACTTTGATAAGGTTCTTTTCCACGACCAGGATATTCTCCATATCGATGATGGAGGAGAGTTCATTCCCCTTGAAGTCGATGGAAACCAACGGTTCATAGGTAAAGCCCAGGATCCCTTTCATCGGTCCGTTGTTGGCGGCCTTTTCAATCACCTGGCGCACCTCTTCCACGGTTGTGTCCTTGGCCACTTGGACCACCAGGTCAACCACCGACACGTCGGGAGTCGGAACCCGGATAGATGTTCCGTCTATTTTTCCCTTCAAGTCCTTGATGACCAGGCCCACGGCCTTGGCCGCCCCGGTCGAAGTGGGGATCATGGACAGGCCGGCCGCCCGCGAGCGGCGCAGGTCCTTGTGCGGCAAGTCGAGTATGCGCTGGTCATTGGTGTAGGAGTGGATGGTGGTCATGTTGCCCTTAAGAATTTTAAAATTGTCGTGCAAAACCTTGGCCAGCGGCGCCACGCAGTTGGTGGTACAGGAGGCATTGGAAATAATATGATGCTTGTCATGATCATATTCGACGTCATTTACGCCCAGGACAATAGTGACATCAGGATCGGTAGCTGGAGCCGAAATCAGTACTTTTTTAGCGCCGGCCTTAAGATGTTTTTCAGCTTCCGCACGTTTGGTGAACAACCCCGTGGCTTCAACTACCAGATCGATCCCCAAAGCTCTCCAGGGTAGTTCCTCGGGGTTTTTTATGGCCGTCACCTTGATTTTATTTGTTCCTACTTGAATAAAGCCTTCGCCATGGCTGACATTTTCCGAAAAAATACCGAATATCGAGTCATACTTCAGCAGGTGGGCCAGGGTTCTGGCGTCAGTGATATCATTGATCGCCAGAATCTCCATGCCAGCGCTATTATAGGCTGTTCTTAAAAAAAGTCTGCCAATTCTTCCAAAACCGTTTATAGCTACTTTTATCTTCATGATTAACCTCCACTATATTAAACTATCACAAGCGCCGGCCTTTTTCAAGTATGTATAGTTAGAAACCATAAAATCAAAAATGATCAAAAAATTGCTTTTTTTGCTTTTATTTTTTATAATCATTCCGGAGGTTTAATATGGATATGCAAGAAAAAGCCAGGGAAAAAATGAACTGGTTTGAAAGAGTTTTACATAAAATCCCCGGTTTCAAGGGCTACTGTGAAAGGGAATTCCGCCGCGATGCGGACCGCTTGCAACGCGAGTTTATCGTTCAGCAATTGCAGGAAGTAATGAAAAGCCTGAACTTCATTATCCAGGCTGTCAGCCGTCAGAAAAACCTCGAACTGCTGACAGAGTACGATTTGTTCACCAAAAGCCTCCAAAAAACCATCAATGAAATCCGTTACGCCGATCAGGGATACAGCGGTTTTTTTGACTTGATTAAAATCAAGGAAGTCGAATTGGACTCCGTGTACAAATTGGACAGCGAAATGGTCGACCTGGCCTGTCGTTTCAACAATGAATTTAAAAAAATCATTACTCAGTCATTGGAACTGCCCGGGCTCGAACCGTCGGGAGATTATTTACTTCAGATTAATGCGAGGTTCGCAAAAAGATCGGCCTTTCTAAAAGGTTATCAAGGGTAACCCAATTGAACTGCAAAGTCCCCTGCAAAGGGGGGATAAGAGCCTTAGATAGCAAATTCAAAATTTGTTCTACAAAGCTAACAAATTTTAGAATTTGCTATAAGGCTCTAAGGAGAATAAATGAAATTGGAAATCATCAATTATTTCGATCAAACCGGCAAGGAAATTTCTCATCGCATCCCTGAGGAGGGCTCATCTGACATAAAACTCGGAGCCCAGCTTATTGTCCAGGAAAATCAGGCGGCTGTTTTTTTCCGGGATGGAAAAGCCATGGATACTTTCAAAGCCGGGCGCCACGTGCTCTCTACCATGAACATTCCCCTGCTGACACGCCTTTTATCATTGCCCTATGGCTTCAAGTCTCCTTTTCAGGCCCAGGTCTATTTTGTCAATTTGAAAACATTTTTAAATCTGAAATGGGGCACCAAGGAGCCGGTGAGTTTTAAAGATTCCGAACTTGGTTTTGTCCGCCTGCGCGCTTTCGGCATTTTTTCCATCAAGGTCAACAATCCCCAGGTCTTCATCGCTGAGGTGGCTGGAACCCAGGCCGTGTATACCACGGACCATATCGAAGATTATTTGCGCGACCTGTTGGTGGGACGCCTGAATGATTTTATGGGCGAGACGCTCAAAACCATTTTCGAACTCCCCCAATATTTCGATGAAATGGCTGCGGCTTTAAAATCGCGTCTTCTGGATGATTTCGCCAAGTATGGCCTGGAAATATCCGATCTGGTCATCAACTCCATTACACCGCCTGAAGAAGTTCAAAAAATGATCGATGAACGGGCCGGCATGGGAGCAATCGGCGATATGGGGAAATTCATGCAGTTCAAAGCGGCCAAGGCCATGGAAAAAGCCGCGGAAAAGGGCGGCGAAGCATCATCCGGCATGGGCATGGGCCTGGGAGCAGGTTTCGGAATGATGATGCCCGGGATGATCAACCAGGCCGTTCAGGAAGGGAAAAAGCAGGCCGTCGGACCAGAAGAAAAAACAAGGAAATGTCCCAAATGCCAAAAAGACATTGCTTTGTCCGCCAAATTCTGTCCCGAATGCGGCAACGAATTTCCCCTGAATTCTTTCTGCGCCAAATGCAGTACAGCTCTGCAAACAGGAGCCAAATTTTGCCCAGCCTGCGGACAAAAAATCACCTGAAGCCATTGCTCCCTGCTTTAAATGAATCATAGCCTCACTATGGTATAATAATCCATTATGAATCGCAATTCCGAAAGAGTTTTGGTGATACTGAACC
>JBAXOR010000006.1:0-13302 GCA_037133155.1 Chrysiogenales bacterium
CCATTTTCATCGCTGTTTATTTTGGCCCCAAAGGCGAAACTGTTGTCCTCCCGGCGTAACAATGACACCTGGGCAGCTGGAACAGGCTCCCCACTAAGGCTTTCGAGCACCAACCCGGAGATTTCAGCACCTGACACCCTGGTCACCAATGTGATGGAGCTGACCCATACCCCGGCATGAGCCACTTGACTTGATTTGGCAAAATCAGGCTGCCAGGAGGCTAATATCTGGTAGTAACCGGGAGCCAACGCTGGAAAATTAGTTTCCAGTTTTTTCTCCTTGAAATCAATAGTGGCTGGAAGATCGATATCCCAGGAGGCCACGCCTTTATTCATTAAGAGCTTCTCTATCTCCTGGGAATCGAGCTGCAAAGGATAGCCCCACTTTTTTTTCATGAAGCGCGTCCAATCATCTTTGATTATGCGAAAATAGAGCTTATTGAAGTTCCGGTATTGAAAACCGATTTTTCCGCCACTGGGCAGATACGTATTCTCAGCCTGCAAACTCACAGCTTTGGCCATGATTTCACCAAGCAAAGCACGGCACGACTGGGCGGCCAACGAAGCGGGAAACTTTTTGGCACCGGCCTGGGCAATGGTAAAGGCTTTTTGCAATTCGCCTGTCTCTTGATAAGTTCGGGCCAGATAGTAGTCAGCCAGATTGGTGATGGCCGTCTGTTTGGGATTTTCATTTATTTCTTTGAGCCGCTCCCGGTAGCGTTCCAGTTTGCTCTCACCGACAGCTGTATTGTAGACATAGCGCAAACGGTCAAGATCGAGGCTGATCAGGGAATCGCCCTGGTCAAACTGTTGCTGAAACCGCAACAACTCCTGAAAGAGCTCGATGGCCTTAACAATGGCTGAACTTTTATCGGTTGTCACCGGCTTGTAGTTCAGGAATTCAGGCAAAGACGCCAAGGCGGCTGAATCAGCTTCGAGTACAAACACATCCTCCGGAGCGGCGCCGGCCTGCTCGGGGGTGCAATAAAAATCCAGGGCTTCATGGGCCAGGAAGTCATAAAGAGTTGGCCGCAATTCCAAGGGCAAAGTGCCCTTTTCGAGAAAGCCTGTGAAAGCTTTGCTGGGAATGGTTTTTAATAATTCCTTTTCCCTAAGAATGTTGCTATAGAGTTTGCCGATTTCAGCAAATAATTTTCGCAGGTCCCAGGTAGTAAAATCGTCTTCCTTCATGCCCTCGGTACTGCTGCGCCGCATGAAGCGCCAGCGGTTATTTTCAAAATAATGTTTGAACCAGCTGGCCAGCACCGCCTGCAGCAGCGGCCTGGTGCGCGGATCGGCCTTCGCCAGTTCGACTTTAAGCCGCTGGATACGTTCTTCGGGTTTGTTGCCTTCTATAGTTCCTTCCAGAAACACTTTTTCGGTCAAGGCCAATAACCATTCTTTTTCATAATTCCGGCCGGTCGTCATTTTCAATATTTGTTCAAGCTTGGCAATGGCCGATTTAGGCAGGCCATCCTCCTTAGCCTTGTTGACCTCGACCCACAATTGTTCGATTGTCGTCATTTTTTTTACCTCGGCCTCCTTTTTCTTCGGCTGTTGCTGTCCGCTCCAAAGCAACACAACAAATAATACCAAACCAAGCAATAAAATTTTTTTCATTGGCTATCCTCCCCGGCAAGATTTATATTCATTATACATAGCACGATTTTATTTTCCAGTAAAACATTGTTTTTTGTCCTCGGCAGAGCTAGACGGCAATAAAAATATTTTTATCCTGAAATGATGGAGAATAAATAAAAAATGGAATTGCTGGAATAAGGCCAGCAGCCTTATCGGAAAGCGCTCTCCAGGCAGTCGGCCAGGATCTTCGGCAAGAGCCGATGGTTTTAGGATATCCCCAGACACTCTGGGACGGAAAACTCCTGAGTCATCATCTGAAGAACCTCAAGCGGATCGGCATTGGCGTCCGTCAGTACCAGAGGCTTTTCCACCAACTCGGGTTTCGTCGGCGCAAACCCAGGGCTTTGATCGCTCAAGCAGACCCCGAGGCGAAAGCCTAATCCGATTCTTCATCAACTATGCGCAATCATTTAGGTCGTCTATGCCTCCGGCTATGACGCTGAAATTATTATCTGGATTGTCCGCGTTGAGGGCGGGGAAAAAATGACCATTGCCGATGTTTTCGAGTGGACAGGGGCGGAGCAGGCATATGTTCGCCTTGAGGATGGAATATACCTGCTGGAGAAAAACAATGGTCAATTGAAAAAATGAATCCCTTGACTTTGGCAGTATAGATTGAGTCAACTCTAGAAAACTTGCTATTTTGTTTTTTTTTAATTATAATTTCACAGTTGGTGACAGGTGAAAAAATGATGCAAAAAAATCCGCTTAAAAAATGTGCTCTTTTATTGCTGTTGCTATTGGCCATGGGTGTTTCGGGTTTGATATTGGGGTTCATTGACTCTAACCGGAACTATGAGCGCTCTTTGGCCCATATTCAATATTTGCAGGCCAACCTTGGCAATTTGCACGGTCAACTGCTGAAAATGAATGAAGAATCCATACTCAACGAAAAAAAATATGCCCGGGTAGATTTTTTGGAATATCAAAGCACGATTTTTCAGAAGAAATTTCCCGATTTTTCTGAAATCGTCAATATTGCTTATAATAAAAGCAAAGTTTTCGGGTTCCAGCCCAACCTGATTTTAGCCGTCATGCAAGTGGAAAGTGCTTTCAATCCGCTGGCCCTCTCGGCTGCCGGAGCATACGGCCTGATGCAAATCCGCTATGCTGTCTGGAAAGACGAGCTCAACATAGACAAGGGCAGAATTTTTGATATCGCCTACAATATCGATTTGGGACTGAGAATATTGAAGCAATATTATGATCTCTCCGGCGGCAACATCGAGCGGGCCTTGTTTTTGTATAATAACGGCTATAAATACCAAAACAGCGGTTATATCACTAAAGTGAACAATTCCATCTACAACCAGGATATCGATACCGTAAAACTGGAAACTATCAGTCAATAAAAAGTCGCGGAGCGCCACTCAACGCGCAATGTTCCGGCTGTTTTGTTTAAATAAAATAAATAGTTGCCTGAAAAAAACCAGATATGATTCGGTCTGAAAATCGGGATAAGTCCAGGGCAGAAAGGAAAGCTGCTTGTTTTTGAGAACATATTCCAGGTGGGCATAGATGCCGTTGTTCAGGGGGACGCGATGGTAATGATTTTTACTGGTGGCAATAATTACATTGGCATCGGACATAAAACCAGGGTCAATGTTGATGATTCTTTTTCCGGCCCCGGCCATTTGTTTTTCCAGTCCATTGGTAAATATTTTTATCTCCGGCAGTTTTTCCGGAGGGAGCAATTCCCCAAATGAAACAAATTGCCTGAACAGGGGCGCCCCCATTTCAAGCTGGTAATAATCGGTCATGGCGAAAGGGATAACGGCGGACTGGCTATCGATGGAAGATAAATGTTCACCAAGAATTACTTTCGCCTTTTCCGCTACCGCGCTTTGGCTGAAGATCAAACCGCAAAACAATTTCACTTTTTTAAATTCATTGATTTTTCCCATGAGCCAGCCCTTGCGTTCAAGTCATTCAGAGTCGGGATTAATGTTCAATTCAGCCATGATAAAATATAAACTCGGCCGTTTATGAACGCGGCAGCTTGTTTTTGATCTGGGGAAGGCTGATAAGTCGCTCCCGCCAGGGAGACCTGGCAATTTTTAAAATTTCCCGCTTCGTCAAGTTTCAGCAGTTCACCATTGAATGTTGTGAAGTACTGTTCATTTGTGCTGTTGCAATCGACGATGGAATTCAAATCGTGGCGGGAACTGATTTTTTCCCTGGCAAACGGCGCCAGGCGAATAACTTCCAGATTGGATTCACTGAAATATAATGATTTGTTCCTTTCGCTTAAAAAATAAATTGTATCCATTCCCGGGTTGACGCAGACGGCTAATATGCCATTAGCAAGTTTCTTGTACAGCAGGGAGTGATAATTGAATAGATAAAGGTTTTTTTCCTTATCCCTGGTCATGAATAATATCTCATTTTTTTCGGGATTGAAATTAATTATCTCGAGCTCACTATAATATTTTTCACCCAGGAACATGGTTTCATCAAATTTTTTTGTCTTGTTGCTCCCCTGGTCGTAAACCAATCCTTGGAAGGCATTTTTCAAATCAGAAAAATAAATAATAAAGTGGTCAGGATTTGCGCCGAAAAATATTTTCACATCTTCGGAAGCAATGATATCAATGTTCCGGCCTTTTTCCATAAGTTTTTCCACTTCCTGGTTGTTCTGCAAGGCGTCGGCCACTGCCAGGTATTGCTGGATTTTTTTGATCGGAACCCGACGCAGCAGTTCGCGGTCTTTGATCTCAGTCCAGCGATCATTGGCGTAGGTGTATCTGTAAACTTGAAAAGGATAATTGGGATAAATGGCGATTTTTCTGCCATTCGCGGCTACGGTTGAAAAAGGCGAGGCAAATGCCTGTTCAGTCAGACTGCCGTCGGTGATATAAGCCTCACTGGCCGGGGCATTAAAAGCAACGATGACCGTCGGCATTTTCAGGGCGTACCCGACGACCGGTTGCAAAAAATAATTATTGTCAACGACAATGAAAGTATATATGTAAACTTTTTCGTTTTCGACCGCGGTGGTGGAAAAGATGATTTTTTCAAGATTGGCTGAAGGGAACATTTCCTGGATATTGCCTTCGTAATCAAAGGTTTTGATTGTTTTCAGGGAAACCGTATCCATGACCAGCAGTTTTTCTTTTTCGCCGCTCTGCATATTGCCGGCGATGAGAACCCGGTTGGTGCCCAACCATTGAATTTTCTTGACATCAAAAAAAGCTAAAAACGGACTGGACTGGAAATCGAACGCTGCAGGAAATTCCTTTTTCAGTTCTTCGGGATTTTTACCGCTGAGCCTGGCCCGGTTGATCCAATTCTGCACATTGGGGTTCTTTTTTTTGGAGTGATACAACCCCAGCAGCAGATTGATATGCGGATCCCATTGATTTTGGGAAAATACTTCATAAAGATACTTTTCGGCGGCGCTGTCTTTAAGTTTCAGCAAAACTTCGGCAAAGGTCAGGCTATATTCCAGGTTATAATAATCGAATTTCAATTTTTCCAGTATTTTTCTGGCTTTTTTCAAATCAACGGTTTTCATAAAATATTGCGCCAGCAATAATTGTCCTTCCCTGGAAGCGGGTTTGATTTTGAGGGCGCGTTCAATATAAGCGGAAAGTTCAGCCCAATTGTCAAGTTGGAAAAAAGCCCGGGCAGTTAGCAAGGCAAAATAATAATTCGCCGGAGCATTATCAGCTTCTGACTTGATCAACTCCATTGCCTTTTGGGGTTGGCCGGTCTGCAGGTACAATTCACAAAGCAGTAGTTTGTATTCCGCTATTTTTGAAAACTGCAAACCTTTATTGAAATTAGCCTCGGCAGCAGGGTAATTTCTGCGTTTCAGATATTCATTACCCAGGCATAAATAAGCCGGCGCATAGCCTGCATTCATGCGGATTATTTTTAACAAATTTTCTATGGCCAGAGAATTTTTCATATCAGCGACCGCAAGGCTGATTCCGGTCAGAGATTCAAGTGAGCGGTGATCGCTTTCCAAATAATCGCCGAATATTTTCATGGCTTCTCATTTTTCATTTTTCAGCAGCAGCGCGAAGCCGGTTTTGACTGTCGGCTTGGGATTGAAATGAAAATAATTGTCCAGACTATTTTTTGCCAGTTCCATGTCGCCGATCAGGTAATAAGCGATTCCCCGGGAAAAATCATCGGCTTTGGAGGCGGAAAAAACTGGGGCAATTGCAAGCGCCAACAATAAAAATGTCGCAATTTTTTTCATTTTTACCTCTGTGGCGAATATAACATTCTGCGCTTATATCCCCCAGTTTAATTTATCGGATAAAAGTTTAAAGTAATTGATTTCCGGAGCGACCAGCATGAGCAGTTGCTTGGGATAAGTCCCCACCGTTATTGTATCCTCGAAATTCATGGGCAGCACGGTCTGGCCGTCGATGGTCACGAAAGCATCCATGTGCTGGGTCAGCAATTGCACAGTGATAACGGTGTTATCCCTGACCACTAATGGTCTGAAAGTCAGGGAATGGGGACAAATGGGCGTGATAATAATGCCATTGACTTCAGGGCTGACGATCGGTCCTCCGGCTGAAATGGAATATGCGGTTGATCCCGTGGGCGTGGAAATAATTATGCCGTCACCTTTCACTTCGGTCACCGTGGCGCCGTCGATTTTCAGTAAAAGTTTGACAATGCGGGCGATCGCACCCTTGTTGATGACTACGTCATTCAAAGCAGTGTAAAATTGTTTTTTGTAACTGATTTGCAGCAGTTTGCGCCGGGAAATCCTGGCTTTGCCCGAAAAAATAGCGTCCAGGCTTTCTTCCAGGGATTCTTTTTTCATTTCGGTGAGAAACCCCAGTGTGCCGAGATTGAACCCGGCCACCGGCACTTGCGCTTCCACAGCCTGGCTGGCGACCGATAAAAAAGTGCCGTCGCCGCCCAGAACAATAATCAGATCAGTCGCGTTTGCGATATCTTCCCTTGCACAGGACTTGTTGCTGTGCAAAAGTTTAGCCGCTGTCTGTTCTAAAGTGAAAGCAATGGCGAATTTCTTTAAAATGGCAATTGTTTTTTGCAGATAATTGACCATATCCTGGTGGGGCTTGGCCACGATAACCGCTTTTTTAAATCGCTGCTGCATCGCTGATCATTGTATCATCAATGGATTTTTTTTTCCCGTATTCAAGGAGGAAAAAATATTCCTGGTTGCCTTTCTTCCCTTTCAAGCCGGCGCTCGTGAAACCGCTGACGGCAAAATTCATGTTTTCAATCCGTTTTTTAAGTTGGAGTACAATATTCAGCCGCTTTTCCGGATCGCGGATAACTCCGCCCTTGTTGACCAGGCCTTTGGCGGCTTCGAACTGCGGCTTGACCAGGGCCAGTATCTTGGCTTTGGCAAATACAGTCAAAACCGGCAGGATCTTGGTAATGGAAATGAATGAAAGATCCATGATGATCAGGTCGGGTTCGAAAGGGATATCGCTCTGCTGCAGAAAACGGGCGTTTTTTTTTAAAAGCTGCAGCCGCGGGTTTTGACGCAGGCCATAATCCACTTGGGAAGTATTCACATCCACACCGCTGATGGCGGCGGCGCCGCATTTCAGCAGATAATCGCTGAAGCCGCCGGTTGAAATCCCCAGGTCAATTATTTTCAAACCCGGCACCGCGATGGCAAAAGCGCCAATGGCTTTTGCCAGCTTGAAAGCTCCGCGCGAAACATAGGGATGTTTTTTTTGTATGGCAATGATGTCGGCAACAGCCACTTGACAATCGGCCTTGGCCTGCACCTGGCCGTTGACACGCACCTCGCCGGCCATGATCAGGGCCACAGCTTTTTCCCGTTCTTCAACCAGTCCCCTCATGACTAGGGCCTGGTCAAGCCTGATTTTTTTCATGACTTTCACTTTTGGCAATCCGCCGGAAAGAACAACTTCGCTTGTTTTTTTCATATGCATCTCAATAGTATCCAAAAGTTCTGGTTTTGACAAATGAAAATCGCTGACGGCAGTGAACTTGACTAAGATTTTTGGCCAGTATATCATCTGGAACAGCTGGCTGTTGCCCTTTTTTATTAGCGGTACCTGCCAAGGAGAAACCATGCGCCGAAAATTTTTATTTGTGATTCTCATCTGCTTGTGCCAAGCCGTTTTTGCCTCTTACCAAACCAGGAAAGTCGATTTTTTAGCCGCCGTCGGCCTGCAGGTCAACGGGGCCGGCCCCCTGCTGCTCAGACTGGACCTGGAACGCAACCGCCTGGCCCTGGCCAACACCATGACCTCCTCTCTGACCATGGTCGATTGCGCCGATCGCTCGGTCATTAATATTCCCTTGAGCGGCCGCATCCCGCAATATCTCAAATCCGAGGCCATGGCTATCGATTCCCGCACCGGCAATATCTACGTGATCGGGAACAAAACCCTGCATGTGGTTTATCCCGCTGCCAAAATGTCGCGCTCTTTTGCCACCAAAAAGCAATTTGAAATGGTGGCCATGGATGAAAATAGCGGCAACGCTTTTCTGGTCGGCAGGGAATGCCGGGAAATAGCCTGCCTGGATTTAAAAAAAGGCCTGATTTCCTATGTGCCCTGGGCCGAAAAAGAGGAAACACTGTTGAATCTGAACCAGACCCCGCCTCCGCCCATCCGCAAGGTGGTCTGCGACAACCTGACGCGCATGGTTCTGGCTGTTGATGGTTACAGTTCCACCTTGCATGCGTTCGACGCCGACAGCCGCAAACGGCTGGGGCAGCGAAAGCTGGCTCTGGTTTCGGGTGCGCGCTGGCATTTTGCCGCTTACAGTCAAAAACAACAGGCGTTGATCCTGGTCGTGGAAACCGTGGACAGAAAAGCGGTCCAGGCGGCGAAAATCACCGCCAGCGCCGATCATGACGTGATCATCGCCCTGCCTGAGCTGACCGAAGCCGTGGGAGTCAGTTACAATGAAAAACGAGATGAGCTTTATATTCCCTATGACAACCACCCGAGCCTTCATGTGGTCGACTTCAAGGACAGCGGAAGCATTAGCGAGATCAAACTTCCGGCTTACGGCAACGACGCATCAGCTCTCGACTCCGCACACGATTTACTGTATGTTTCCAGTTGGGCCTACGGCGAAATCGATCAAATAGATTTAAAAGAGCGAAAATTGCGCCGGCGTTTTTTCCAGGCCGCAATCCTGCCCCACATGTTCCACATGGTCTTCAATCCCCTTGACGGCCGGCTTTATATTCCGCTGGGCGCCACTGCGGTCAATGGTTCATTTGGCGCCGCCCTCAGTATTCTGGACCCGCAAAATGAAAAACTGGAAAAGATCTACAGCGGCTGGGCGCCGCAGGAACTGCTGCAGCAGCCTGGAAGTGACGCTTTTCTGGTTTTCAACAATGAAGATCAATTCGCCCGGGTGACCCCGGACGGCAGTTTTAAAACATTCAAACTTCCAGAAGTTTATCCGCACCAAGCCCTGGAAACGAAGGCCGGCAACGTTTACTTGTCTTACGGTCCCCACCAATCTTACTGGCCGGTTGTATATATCTGGGCCGCCCGCAACGGCATACTGGGCATCGATGGAAGGAGCCTGGAATACTACAACCGCCGCATCCCGCGCCTGGCGCAGCAAATGGTGGTAACCAGGGAAGGCGCGCTCTACGCCCTGCAGAACAACTGGGGTGATGAAAAGCAATTTTTAATAACCATGCCCGATGAAATCCGCAGCCCCAACCAGGGCGACATGCGCCTGGAACTCGAAGATACTGTCTCCCGCGAGACCAGCCAGCGCCTGCTTATTTATGACGAACATAGCGGCTGGCTTTGCACTGCCAGGGTAGGTGAAAAGGATAACGACCGGGGAGTGCTGCAGATCATCGACCCGCGAACCGCGAAAGTACTGCACCGATGCGAAATCGGCATAACTCCCACCGCCTTGGCCTGCGACCGGGGAAACATCTATGTCCTGAGTTTCGATTCCGATCTGCTGACCGTGATCCGCAAAAACGATTTTTCCAGCGCCGTGATCAGTTGCGGAAAAAACCCCCTGAAAATCGCCCTGGCCAATGGGATCCCCTATGTGCTCAACCATGGCGACAACACCCTGTCGGAATTGGGGCAAAAAACGCTCGTATATAAAATTCCATTTAAAGGGCATCCGGACAACATTTTTTTCCATGAAAATTCACTGCTGCTCACCAGCCATAACCAAAATGAACTTTTTATCATGGCTTTTAATTTGCAAAACAAGTCCTTTTCCCTTTTGCATCGTGAACGATATCCCTTCGGAGAAACCTCGTTTGGCGGCAACAACAGTTCTTTCTTCCTGCGTGGGCAGTTCGCTGACTGTCTATATGAGCTGACCAAAATAAAAACCGATTCATCCGGCCGCATCTGGGTCAGCGACTTTTTAGCGGGCAAATTGTTTGTGCTGACACCCTCGAACAATTAAAATCACTGAATGGCTCAACAACTGGTGGCAGTTGCTTTCTAATCCGGTTTTTTTGTAGCGCCGGCAATGAAAAAATTCAAAACTGCATTATTAAACTCATAATTATCTTTTAGTGAAATTATATTACCAACCGGGAAAATAATATTTTCTGAATTATCAATGACAACTTCCCCGATTGCGACCAATTGCTCTTTATTTATTCTTGCCAGCGATAGTAATGCGGAATTCAAGTCCGCCGGATCCATGACCAGGCTGAGTTGATATTTTTTACTGCAAAATGTAATTGTTGCCTTGTCTTTTGCATCTTCGTCGATTTTTATTTCCGAATTTTGATATTTTTCTTTTTTAAAAAAACTTTCAAAGACCCTGACGAAACTTTTAAATATTTTTAAATTTTGAGAATAAACATTATGATAATCACTATATTTGGATGTAATGGCAAAATCAATTTCTAATTCCATTTTGACTCTCCTGTAAAATATTTTAAGCAATTAACAGGATAGTGTCAAGACATTCACTAGATGATTTCAACAGCTTAAAGAATGGTTGAAATCATAGTGAAAGTATGTCCCGAAGGGGGATGAGTTTTAAGCCTGATTTATTGTTCAACCATATGCCGGCGGCGGCCGCTCAACAGCGAAGTGACGGCGATGATGACCAGAAACATCGACCAATGGATGACGAAAATGGACAGGTATTGCCGGGAAAAGAAGCTCAGCCATTCGAGTAATCCCCAAATGATAAAGGCCAACCCCCATATCCAGGTTGAAGAAACAAGCAACCAGGAGTGAATTCCCAGCCATAATAAAGCCAGGCGGTCAGCTAAAAACAAACAAAGGCCGAAGATGGAAATGACAATACCGATATTATCCGGCCCGGACAGGTTTGTCGGGGCAACAGCGACATACCAACCGCCAATGATCGCCCACAAAACCAGGGCGGCCAGGCAGACAGGAATTGCTTGCAGATTAAACTTTAAACCCATGGAGTATTTGTTTTCATGAGTCATATCTTCCCTATTTTATATGTAAGGTAATATAAGCGATTGCAAAGTTCAATCAGGGAAATCCTGATTTTGGGGTGCTTAATCCCCGACTCATTTTTTATGACGCCGGAATAGAAAATCTATTTTTTTTCGATGTTCAAGTGGAAAAATGTCCGCCCGAAATAATCGTCGTAAAAAGAAACGACTTCTTCATGGGTATAGCCCAGGCCGATCAGGCGCTTGCGGATGAATTTCTGATTCAGGTTACGGCTGCGGGTGATGTTGCGCGAGGAAACCCGGTAATGAATTTCGGCCCGCTCGGGCTGAAAAAGTTTCAAAATCGGCCACATGACGTGAACCAGTGATTCGCGCTCAAAAACCCACATGCTGGGATGGATGTAGGCGCAGAATTCGACAAAATTTTTGGTCTGGCCGATGGCATTCGGAGTGACATGCAAAGCAATGTAGCCGGTGCCGCCGGTAAGAAAAACACCGGTATAGCCGGGAGGGTCAAAATCATGGTCAAAGACGAACGGTGTGTCGGTGGAAAGCAGTACATCATCAAAACAGTCTTCCAGAACGTAGAGGGCTTCTTCATCACGCCCGCGCGGATTGCACAGGGCTTTGATGAATTCAGTATCGCAATCATAGAACGCGCAGGCCAGATATTCTTCCTGCTGGGAATTGACCATCAGTTTCAGCTTGCGGTCGCTGCGCGTCAGCTTCAACGAATGCTGGGAATAGCGCTTGATCACTTCGTTACGCAGATGTTCCACCATGTTGGCCAGATCCTTGCGATACAGGTTGGCAATGAACATCTTGCCGGCCGGAATATCTATTGGCGCCTGGCAGTCGATAATGTAACGCGAATAGCAATCGAGCGGATACATGAAGCACTGTTTGAGGAGGGAATCGCGGTCGTTTATCTTATAATCTTTGAGCAACGGCGTCGGGGCGAAATAGATAAAAGATACCAATTCCGGATAATCACAAGCTTCCAAAAAGGCGCCCAGAACCTTGGGGCTCAGCGAATCGCCGCAGGTATTGACCTCCATGCAGGCCATTTCAAATGAGCTTTTCCCTGAAACCTGCTTTTCCCAAAAATAACTGGCGTGGGACTCTTCGATAGCCAGCGATTGCTCCACCTGGCTGATTTCGATACCCCTCTCCTCGATGTAGCGGTCCATGACCATGACCCGCGGCTGCATATTGGGCTTGCCGATAAGGTTTGCCCCCGAGGCTTTGATCACCGTCCAGATTTCATCATCAGAAAGGGTTACCATGGAAACGCCATCGCTGTTGTAAGCGTGGATGATGGTCGCCGTAGGAGCCGGTTCGAATGTATCGGGACCGATAAATGCCATACTGGCCTCCTTACATTGCCGCCCGGTATAGCTGGTGCCGGAGTGGGTAACACATGATTTTCAATGAGGGAATAAAAAAAGAAAAGGCAGGCAAAACTTTTAGGCTATTTTTCTTAAAATATATATGCAATTGGCCTTGTGGTTACCTCGATAATTAATTCGTCCATAGCGATCAGTATAGTCGCGATATTTACGATTGTCAATTCATTGGCCAACAAGATTTGCGATTTATTCATTGACATCTGATTGCGGGTTATCTAAAATAATAAACTCATGTATTTTCAGGAGGCAGCGATGAAAAAAGTGATGATCGCAATAATGATTGTTGGGCTGGCGGCCTGGGGAGTGCGCGCGCAGGAGTACCGCTGGGTCAAAGGCAATACCCACGCCCACACCAGCAATTCCGATGGCAACGAAACACCGCGCCGCGTGGTGCGCTGGTATCAGGACTATGGCTATCATTTTTTAGTAATCACCGATCACGACATGATTACCGAGACCAGGACACTGGATTCCGACAAGAATGACGATTTTATCCTGATTCCCGGTGAAGAAATCACCCTGAGATTAGGAGAATCCCGGACCCATGTCTGCGCCCTGAACCCGTCGCGCCTGGCAACGGCCAAGGTCGGAAAAACCGTGGTCGAGACGCTGCAGAACGAGATCGACGCCGCCCGCCTGGCCGGCGCCGTCCCCCAGATCAACCATCCCAACTGGAAGTGGTCGTTCAGCGCAACGGAAATGCAAGCGCTGCGCGATGTCTGTCTGTTCGAATTGTTGAATGTCAATCGCGATTCCAATAGCTTTTCCGCCGGATCCAGGCTGGGAACTGAGGAACTCTGGGACCGCCTGCTCTCTGCGGACAAAGTCCTATATGGGGTTGCCAGCGATGACACCCACGACTACCTGGGAGATTTCATTGCCGGCAGGGCTT
>JBAXOR010000007.1:0-13011 GCA_037133155.1 Chrysiogenales bacterium
GGTCCAGTTTGGCCAGATCGCCGTCCATGGAAAAAGCGCCATCTGTGATGATCAGTTTGACGCGGGCGTCAGCGTGGAGCTGCAGTTTTTCCTCGAGGTGGCCCATATCCGAATGTTTAAAGGTGTCGGTCTTGGCTTTGCATAAGCGCATGCCGTCGACAATGGAAGCGTGCACCAGGCGGTCGGAGATCATCACGTCCTGCTCGTTGAGGACCGCTTCGAAAACCCCGGCGTTGGCGTCCATGCAGGATGGAAATAGAATGGTGTCTTCGGTACCCAGGAACTTGGTCAGCTTGGCTTCGAGTTCCTTGTGGATGTCCTGGGTGCCGCAGATGAAGCGCACCGAGGACATGCCGTAGCCGCGGGAATCCAGGCCTTTCCTGGCCGCTTCGACCACGTCGGGGTGGGAGGAGAGGCCGAGGTAGTTGTTGGCGCACATGTTGATCACGTGCTTGCGCTCTGCGCCGGCCGGGAATTCGACGTCGATCTCGGCGTTCTGCGGGGCGCAGATGATGCGCTCTTCCTTGAATATCCCGGCCGTGCGGATGCCTTCGATTTCATTCTGGTAAATAGTGCGGATGTTGTTGTTGAATGCCATGATGCGCCTAGCGGATGTTGAATTCTTCGAGCAGCTTGATGATGTTGTTCACCGAATCGAAAGCTTCCGGGCTGGCCTTGGCGTCGGGGATCTGGATTTTGTATCTGGTCTCCAGGAATCTTTTCAAAGAAACCATGGAAAAGGAATCGACGATGCCGCCCGAGATCAGCGGCGTGTCGAAGCCGACTTCGCGGTCGTCGTCTTCTTCCAAATACTCTTTCTTTACATAATCAAGAATGGCGTTTTTCAGTTCGGACATTTTTTTCTCCTTAATTTACTTGGGAATATATTTTTTTACATGGAAACGCGGTGCTTGTCAAGTAGGATGAAAAGTCCAAAGTAGTAATGTAATGAAAAGTAATGTGGTTCGGAGTTGGGAGTTCGGAGTGAAGAAAATTAAGAATATAATGACTTTGCTCTTAACACCAACCTCCGAACGCTGAATCCCCAGGGGGCACATCCTTAATGACCATTACTGTCAATTAATTGTTATAATCCTGGATCTGCATTATAATATAAATTATGAAAATCCGGACCAAGCTTGAAAAAAAAATGATTTTAAACGATACATCTGCGAAAATGGCGGCCGTTCACATTGCCATGCTGCGCCAGGCGGGGCTTTCCAAGCGGGTACAATTGATTTTTTCTTTGTCAGAAAGTGTGATCTGTCTTTCGCGCCGCGCCATCGGCAGAAAAAACACCAGCCTGTCAAAAAGCGAGCTGGATATTCTTTTCATTCGTTATTTTTACGGCCAAACATTAGCCGAAAAATTGCAAAATTACCTGCAGAACATTAGCGCCAATAAACATGAATGATATTAAAGATGCCATTGATCCGGTTGTAGCGGCTTTCGAACAACTGGCTATTCCTTATTATATCGGCGGTTCCATCGCCAGTTCGGCCTTTGGCGTTCCCCGAGCCACCCTGGATGTCGATTTGGTGGCAATAATTATGCGGCGACAGGTTACCCCATTAGCCGCTTATCTGCAAGGCAAATATTACCTCGACCCTGACCAAATCATCCTGGCCATAAAAAAGAAAAGTTCCTTCAACCTGATCCACCTGGCCAGCATGATTAAGGTCGATGTTTTCATTATGAAAGACAGGGAATACGACCTGGAGAGCTTCAGCCGCATCAAAGCGGATACCCTGATTGAAGGGGATTCCCGGAAATATTTTTTGGCGGCTCCGGAAGACATTATATTGAACAAACTTGAATGGTTCCGTCTGGGCGGAGAAATTTCCGATCGGCAATGGGGGGATATTCTGGGAGTCATGTGTGTCCAGGGGGACTCCCTGGACATGAAATACCTGCGATCATGGGCCCAAAAACTCGCTTTAAGCGATCTTCTGGAAAAAGCTTTGAGCCAAATCGATTTTCCTCTCAGTAATTCCAGGTGAGACATAGTAGAATCCAATAAGGCATCTGATTTATTCGTCTGGAAAATCGACAATCCGTATGGGCGTGGCTGGAGAAAAACCAAAAGCTGAATGCAATGTTAATTACGGAATATAATCCGGTTAAGGACGCGCTTCCCTATACCCTGAATGTCGACCAGAATTCCGTTGTCTTAACTGAATGATCGGTCTAACGAATTAGCCCTAACGTGGAGCGTGGCACTCAGAAGAACCAGGGCTCAGTCATTTTCCAGGGTCGAGATGTCGCCGATCTCCTCGCCCCACTCCTGGGCGCGCAGCACGCGGCGCATGATCTTGCCCGAACGGGTCTTGGGCAGGCCGGGCACGAACTCGATCTCCTGGGGCATGGCCAGGGCCGATAATTTTTTGCGGACGAAGTTCATGATGTCCAGTTCCAGCTCCTTGGAGGCCTGGAAGCCGGGTTTCAGGGCGATGAAGGCCTTGACCACTTCCATGTTCACCGGGTCGGGCTTGCCGACCACGGCCGACTCGGCCACCGCCTCGTGCTCAAGCAAGGCCGATTCGATCTCGAAGGGGCCGACCAGGTGGCCGGCGGTGTTGATCACGTCGTCGTCGCGGCCGACGAACCAGAAGTAACCTTCCTCGTCGATCGAAGCGCGGTCGCCGCAGATATACCAGCCGTTCTTGAACTTGCTTTTATAGGTTTCCTCGTTGTTCCAGTAGGTGCGGAACATCGACGGCCAACCGGGCTTGATGGCGATCAGACCCACGATGCCCGCTTTTTTGATCGGTTCGTGCGTCTTCAGATCGACCACGGTGGCCGTGATGCCCGGGAAAGGCTTGCCCATGGAACCGGGCTTGATCTTCATGGTCGGGTAGTTGGTGATCATCATGCTGCCGGTCTCGGTCTGCCAGAAGGTGTCATGGAACATGAGGCCGAAGACTTTTTTTGACCACAGCACCGCCTCGGCGTTCAGCGGCTCGCCGACCGAGCACAGGTGGCGCAGGCAGGAGAGGTCGAATTTTTTGACGATCTCGTCGCCTTCCTTCATCAAAGAGCGGATGGCGGTCGGGGCCGAATACCAGACGCTGACGCGGTATTTTTCGATGAAGCGGTACCACGATTCGGCCTTGAAGCCGGCGTCGAGAACGCACTGGGTGACGCCGTTGGCCCAGGCGCCGATGATGCCGTAGGAGGTGCCGGTGACCCAGCCCGGGTCGGCCGTGCACCAGTAGATGTCGTCATCCTTCAGATCCAGAACAAACTTGGCGGTGATGTATTGCGAAATCAGTGAATAGTGGACGTGTTGGGCGCCCTTAGGCTTGCCGGTGGTGCCGGAGGTATAATGCAGTACCGACGGCGTTTCGGCCATGGTCGGAAAACTGGCGAATTTTTCTATTTTCGGCTCTTTTTCCATGTCCAGGGCGATTTCCTTTTCGCGCAACGGTTTGCTCCTGTCGTCATCGACGATGATGATGTGGCGCAGTCCGGGCATGTCCTTGAGCAGGGCCCGCACCTTGGCCACGTGCTTTTTCTGGGTGATGATGGCCGCTGTGCCGGCGTCAGACAGGCGTGTGAGGAGCGATTCGGCGCCGAAGGCCGAAAAGAGCGGTTGGGCGATGGCGCCCATTTTCAATATGGCCAGGAAGCCGAAGTAAAGTTCGGGAACCTTGTCCATGAACAAACAGATTCGCTCTCCAGGCTGCAGGCCGAGGTTTTTCAAGTAAAGGGCGATGGTGTTGGTCAACAGGCGCATGTCGTTGAAGGTGTATTTTTTCACTTCGCCGGCGTGGCCTTCCCAGATCAGGGCCGGCTTTTCACCCTTGCCCTGGCGGCAGATGCGGTCGCTGCAATACTCGCCGATATTGATAACGGCGCCCGGTTTGTATTCGAGCTCTTTTTCCGAGATTTGCCAGTTGAAATTCTTGATTTCTTCTTCATAACTGCGCATGTTGGTCATACTATTCCTCCAGGTGATTTTGCATATCGCATTGCATATCGTTAGCAAAACGATTTTATAAATTATTTGCTCCCGATTGTCAAGGGAGGTGGCTGACTCACTGAGCTCGGTTGACGGTTTACGGTATACGGTAAGAGTTCAGAAACTGATAAGGACCTATTTTGCTGAAATACGTCTTTTCTTGACCGTACGCCGTACACCGTATGTCGTACACCGATTCCTGGTCAATTGACAGGCTTGCCCCCAAGTTCTACAATGACGTTATGACCGGCCCCAAACCCTCTTATCAGAACATGGAGCGCTTCTTCATCCGCCTGAAGGCCGGAAAAAACATGTCCCTGACCGCCGCACTGCAGCTCCATCTGCACGTCAGCGCGACTGAGGCCCAACAACTGATCAGCCAGGGTTCCGTCTGGGACGGGGAACGAAAAGTGCGCTTGAAAGATGAAAACATGATCATCACCAGCCAGCTGCTGCGCGTCGACCGGCCCAAATTCATTATCCACGAGAATGAATTATTGCTGGAAGACATCAAATACGAAGACCGTGATCTGCTGATTGTTTTCAAAAGGGGAGGGGTGGCGGTGCAGCCCACACCAACCAGCGATATCGACTGCCTGCTGCATGGCGTGCAGCAATATTACAATCGCCAGGGCATGGCTTACCGGGCGGCGCCGATCAACCGCCTCGATTTGCCGGCCCAGGGGCTGGTCTTTTTCGCCAAGAACAAGCCAATTGAAATCGCCTTGCACCTCATGTTTCAGGAGCGGAAAGTCAGGAAACGCTACCTGGCCGCTACCCCGGCTTTTACCTCAGTAAAGTCCGCTTATATCATCCGTTCGTCAATGGCATGGCAGGGACGGGTCAAGGAGGCACTGACCTATGTCCGCTTCTGCCGCGAAAAGGACGGCCTTTTTTATTTCCTGGTGTTTCCCCAGACCGGGCGCACTCACCAAATCCGCCGCCATTTTCAGGAATGGCTGGTTCCCTTGAGCGGCGATCATTTATATGGAAATTACTCTGGTCAGGCCGAACTGGGGCTGATCTGTTTTTATTATTCATTTCGCCACCCTGTCAGCGCTAAAAAAACCAAAGTCAGCTTCCTGCCGCCTCACTGGCGCCAAGCCCTTGATTTGCCTGAATGAATCGTTTACAATTATTAAACCCTAGGAGTAATATATGGAACAACTGAGTAAGAAAACATTTATCGAGAAGATATTTGATTATGAGAAGAAAAAGGAATGGGAATACCTGGGCGAATTGCCGGCCATTATTGATTTTTACGCCGACTGGTGCGGACCCTGCAAAATGGTCGCTCCTATCCTGGAAAAACTGGCAAACGAATTCCAGGGCAAAATCAATATTTACAAAGTAAATACCGACCAGGAGCAGGAACTGGCAACCGCTTTTGGCATTATGACCATCCCCAGCCTGATGTTCATTCCCAAACAGGGTCAGCCGCAGATGTCTCGCGGCGCCTTGAGCCACGAAGCTTTTTTAAAAATGATCAACGACGTCCTGGGCGTGAAGTAGGGCAGGACTATGCAGCGACTGTCTCAATATAGTCACAGTATGGTTTCAGCAAGCGTAGTAATCTGCTGAAACCATATAGTGTGACTATCCCCTTTCTGAATGGCCAAAAACATTGTGTTACTATGATCTCGTTTGATTTCGTATCGGGCCCCTTGCGTCATTTGTGTTCGCGCTCGCCTTGTAATTGTTCGCGTATTGTGTTAAAAATAATTTATGAAAAAGACATTGGTTTCCATTGTGATTCCGGTTTTCAACGAAGCTGAAAATGTCGGCCCACTCCACCTGGAGATCGATGCAGCAATAAAAAGTCGGCCGGAGGACTATGAAATAATTTTTATCGACGACGGCAGCTCTGACTGTTCGCTGGATGCATTGAAAAGTATCCGCGACCGCGATCCCAGGGTCAAGATCATCCATTTCCGCAAGAATTTCGGACAAAGCGCTGCTATTTCGGCTGGATTTGCATTTTGCCGCGGCGATGTGGTCGTGGCCATGGACGCCGATTTGCAGAACGATCCGGCTCACATTCCCCAATTGGTGGACAAGGTAGCCGAAGGTTATGATATTGTCAACGGCTGGCGCAAGGACCGCCATGACAAATGGCTGACCCGGAAAGTTCCTTCTTTTTTCGGCAACAAGCTCATTTCCTGGATCACCGGCACCCGGCTGCACGATTACGGCTGCACCTTGCGCGGATTCAGGAGCAACGTGGTCAAGAATCTGAAACTTTATGGCGAGATGCATCGTTATATCCCGGCCATTGCTTCGCGCATGGGCATCAAGTCCACCGAGATTCCGGTTAATCATCGTGCCCGCAAATTCGGCAAATCCAAGTATGGCCTGGGCAGGACTTTCCGGGTGGTGATTGATCTGATCTCCCTAAAATTCCTGCTGGCCTATTCCCACCGTCCGCTGCAGATGTTCGGCGGCGCGGGGCTGTTGATGATCCTTACCGGCATGGGCAGTGGCTTGTACCTGACCTATACCAAGTTCGTACTAAACCAGGCCATCGCCGGCCGGCCGCTGCTGTTTTTCACCCTGCTGATGATATTTTTGGGATTCCAGGCCATTTCGCTGGGATTGTTGGCCGAAATGCTTTCCCGTATCTATCATGAGGGGTTTGACAAAAACGAATATGCCATTCGTGAATTTATAGGGTTTCAAGATGAAAATATTGATGATCGCTCCCGAACCATTCTTTGAACCGCGCGGAACGCCGTTTTCCGAGTATTTCCGCATCAAGGCGCTGTCGGCCCTGGGGCATACCGTAGATCTGGTCACATATCCTTTTGGAGTTGACAAAGATATTCCGGGCTTGAAAATCTTCCGTTGCCGGAAATTACCCTGGATCAAATCGGTGCGGACCGGCCCATCGTTAGCCAAGGTGGCGCTCGATTTTTTTCTTTTTCTGAAAGTGTTGCAGCGCCTTTGGCATGAGGATTATGACTTGATCCATTCCCATGAAGAGGCTAGTATCATTGGGTTTTTTTGCCAAAAAATGACCAAAATTCCCCATTTATACGACATGCATTCCTCGCTGGTGCAGCAAATGGAAAATTTTAATTTCACCCGCTCGAAAATCATTATCCGTTTTTTCAAGTTCAGCGAAACGGTTTCCCTGAGAAATGCTGCGGCGGTGATCGTCATCTGCCGTTCCTTGTATGACTACGCCGCCGGGATCACCGCGGCCGCCAAGTTGACACTGATAGAAAATTTCATGGATGATCGTCCCAGGGTCAGTGACGAAGAAAAATTCCTGCGCTTGCAAAGGGAAATCAACCCCGGCGGAAAAAAAATCATCATGTATACGGGAACCCTTGAAGCATATCAGGGCATTCCCCTGCTGCTGGAAAGCCTATGTTTGCTGAGCGATGATTTCCACCTGGTATTGATCGGCGGCAATGACGACCAGGTGGGAAAACTGCGTCGCCAGGTGCTGGCGTTGAAGTTGGAAAAGCGGGTCATGGTGCTGGGGCAGAAACGTTCCCGAGACATTCCTTACTACCTGCATGCTGCTTCTGTCCTGGTCTCGCCCCGTATCCTGGGAACCAATATTCCGCTGAAAATTTATTCTTACCTGGCCAGCGGCGTGCCTGTCGTGGCCACTGACCTCGTGACCCATACCCAGTCGATCAACAAAGACATTGCCATCCTGGCCGCCGCTGTGGCCGAACCGTTTGCCGCTGCCATCAATTTGGCCGCCGGCCCCCAGGGACAGGCGGTTGCCAGCCGGGCTCTGGTCTATTGCCATGAGCATTACACTACTGAACGCTATATTGAACTGGTTGCCCAGGCTTTGGCCAAGGCGATTCCAGCTCTGCTGGGTTAGGCGGGGATTTGCCAGTTGTCCATTATTTGACAAAAAAAAAGCATTATGTTAATAGAGCAACGGAGGCAGTCAATGACATTGTTCGGCAAGGCTGTTATTTGGCGGTGAAACGGGAAGAAATAATGATGGAAGCGTTGCGAAAAACCCGTAACCATTCATTAAAAAAAAGCAGTTATTAAAAATGGATATTCATTTTTTTGCAAAAACCGATATTGGAAAAGTCCGCAGCGCCAATGAGGATTACTTCCTCAGTGAAAAAATCACCGCCAAGGAATTCTTGTTCATCGTGGCCGATGGCATGGGTGGACATCAGGCCGGAGACGTGGCATCCACGCTGGCTTCGGAAACATTTTCCAACACTTATAAAAGCTTAAGAAATAAAAATGCCGCCATCATGGAAAGCATGGAAATGGCCATCAGGAAAGCCAACGATGTAGTATTTGAAAAAGCGGCGGCCGACATCGAAAAAAGGGGAATGGGGACGACATTTTCGGCCATGATTATCGCCGATATGAAAGCGTTTATCGTCCATGTCGGTGATTCGCGTGTTTACCTGATCCGCAAAAGCAAGATAAAAAAAATAACCACCGACCACTCTTTCGTTGAGAAACTGGTTGAAGAAGGCCGGATATCTCCCGAAGAAGCCCGTGACCATCCCCAGAAAAATGTCCTTTATATGTCCCTGGGAGCCAGGGAGAATCTCACTCCGGAAATATTGAATGCCATCATCCTGGAAAATGGCGATGCACTGATCATGTGCTCTGATGGCTTGAGCAACATGGTGACCGATGAAACCCTCATGAAAATAGTTATGGATGATTACCCCGAGGCAGCGGCTAACGCCCTGGTCAAATTGGCCAATATCAACGGTGGTGCCGACAATATCACCCTGCAGATTGTCCGTATCGGGTCATTGGAAACCCTTGAAAAAACCAAGCCGATCCGGGTAGTAAAATCTAGCAAGAAAATATTCGGCGCTATTTCCCTGCTGATCTTGCTGCTGATACTGTCTGCCTTGTGGTACGTGTTTAAAAACATCGGACACAGCGAAACAAAAAATATCAAGAGCACCAGCGCTGCTTTTTTGGAGGAAGAGCAAAAAAATAGAAAACCGCAAAAAATCAACGAGATTGATTCAAGTAAGCTGAATGCTTTGGGTTTGGCTGCTGCTGATTGTCAATTTTTAATTGACCAAAAACTACATTTCCTTAAAAACAATGTGTTGTATGTTTTTAACCTGCAAAACCTGGCGTTGCAGAATATTAAGTTGAAAAGTGAAGACCAAGTTGTCCCTTCGGGAACAGGTGAGATATATCTGCTAAGAAGATCAATGCCCCTGACGATCGATTACCGTTTGCTTAAACTCGACACTTCCAAGCCCCTGTTGATCATTCAGGCTGATAAGCAATTCGATCTTAAAGAAATCGGATCCGGGCGCGGCAGGATTTTTAAAATTGCCAACCTGCAAACCAGGATCATTCCCGATTTTATTAATGAAAATATTTTCATTTTTCATGATCTGAAGCAATATTATGGCATTAAAAATTGGCAAACCTCTGACAGTCTGCAGTTTTCAGTGCCTGAGCTCATTTTTTATGAAGGTTCGCGGCTGATTTTTAAAAAGATCGACAACCGGATGACCATGCTTCATCACAATTGGCAAAATGGTCGAGTCACGATTTTTAATGTGAATAATTTTGAGAAGATCGAGGAATATCAATTGTCGTCCATGCTGCCGCCGCTTTTTCTAGAATATTTCAAAGATCATTCCTTGCTTTTTTATTACCCCGACCAATGCATCGATATTCGCAGGGGCAAAAAGGAAATCCGTCGCAAGAATCAATTCAATAATTACCAGTTCAATATCGTAAAAATTTTGCTGGATATGGATAATGGCCAAAAGCTGTTCTTTAATGAAAGCAACAAATTGTTTTCTTTGCTTTGCGACTCATGATTAAAATCGGCGAAGCTCTCGGTCATTTTCTCATCCAGGCGGAAATCGGCAGGGGGGGGATGGGCACCATCTATTTTGCCATTGACACCATGCTGAACCGGGAAGTAGCCCTGAAAGCCATCCATCCGCAACTGGCCGATAACCAGCAGTTGATGGACCGCTTCAAAATTGAAGCCATGACCCAGGCGCGGCTGAACCACCCCAACATTGTCACAATTTTCAGTTTCAATAAAATTGATGACCTATATATCATTGCCATGGAATATGTCGAAGGTAAAAGTTTGAAAGAACTTTTGCAGGCAAAAAAAAGACTTTCCCCGGGCGAAGCAATCGCCATCATCATTCAGGTCGCCGAAGGTCTTGCCTATGCCCATGCCCATAATGTGATTCACCGGGATATTAAACCGGCCAATATTTTGCTTGACAAGGATAATAAAGTTAAAATTTCTGATTTCGGCATTGCCAAAGTTTTCGGTGCCCAGGGTTTGACCAAAACCGGGATGATGATGGGGACTCCCTGGTACACACCACCTGAGCAGATTATGGGTAAAAATATTGATTTCCGGGCCGATTTGTATTCTCTGGGAGTCACTTTTTACGAATTGCTTACCAGCCGGGTACCTTTTGATTCGGAAACCAATTCCGAGTTTCAGATTCAAAAAGCCCATTTGGAGACGCCGCCGCCGCGGCCATCGATCTATAATCCGCAAATCAGCGTTAAACTTGAAAAACTTGTCCTGCAGGCCCTGCAAAAAAAAGTGGAAAAACGCTTTCAAAATGCTGGGGACATGATCGCTGAGCTCAAGGAAATCCATACTGAGCTCAGCAAGACCGGCCGGCCTGTTTTTTCGGCCGCTATTCATACGCAAATCCTCGATGCTCCAATCGTGAAGCGCCGCCGTTTTCTGCCGTCACCGCTGAAACTTGCCTCTTTCCTTATTTTACTGCTGGTGGCGGGCATTTTATGGATGATCATGTCCGGAAAAAGTAGCCGAAATGAAAGTATGAATGTTAAAGTACAAAAAACACTGACGCTATTGACGGATAATCATGTTAAAGCCGTGGCAGAACCCCAATACCAGCCGGCGCAAAAAAATAACGAGCCTGCCGGCGAGGAAAAAAAGCCGACTGCCGAGATTGCCAGCGACCGACAAAGCGTGGAAGCGGGGACACAGATTCCTCCGCTGCCGGATACAACCGCTGAAAAAGATCCGCAAAAAAACATTCAAGCCGCGCCGAGCGACGTCAAGAAGGAATTGCCGACTGCAGCCGATCAAAAAGATCCGCTGAAAAATATTCAAATCGTACCAAGCGAAACCAAGAAAGAATTGCCGGAAAAAGCGCATTCAAAAGTTGAAGGGATTCCCGTTCAGGAACAACCGCTCCCAGCTGATCAACTGGGCAGCCTGGATGCTGAATTGATCCGTCTGCGCGGTTTTCTGGGAAAAAGAAATCTGCTTGCCGCAAACCGGCTGGCCGATGCCCTGCTGCAATCGGGCACTGAAAGTCGGGTTTTGCCATTACTGGGCAATGTGAAATTTTTCCTGAACAAATTCGTCGCTGCTGAACAATTGTGGCTGAAATCTTTGCAGGCCAATCACCTGGTTTCTCTGGAACTGATGCATATCCATGACATTCCTGGTGAGTTTTGCCTGGGCCAGCTCAAATTTAAAAAGAAAATCATAATGTTCAGCTCCGATGCCCGTGGCGATCACAGCTTTGCGCTCCAGGCCGACAATATTAAAGCGATCACCATGGGCGATGACTTGAAGATAACCATCACGGCAACCATCAATGGGCAAGAAATGAATGAATCATTCATGTTGGACATTCAATATAAAAAATTGGAAAAAGAGCAATTCCTTATTGATTTTTTAAACAAATACGTTTTGTGAGGAGGTCAGGTTGAAAAAAAAAATATCTTCAGCGCCTGCGGTTTTTAACCGCCGTTATGGGCTTTGGAAACCCTCCTTCTCCATGCGCTGCGTAGCCGGGTTTTCATTGCTGAATTTTTGGCAGGAGAATAATTCGGCATTGCTTCTGGGCGCGTTAGTAGCGCTTTTAATTATCGTTTTTGTTTGGCTGGTTTTCCGCCGCCGCCACGATGCCTTTCCTGAAATCAAGTTCGAAGCGGAGAGCCCTGCATCGGGAAAAGACATGACCGCGATTGAAGACCAGCCCGACAAAGCATTTAGCTCAGCCTCCTTCCCGAAATTTTTTGGAAAAATCGAAGTGCTTGTCGGAAACCAGCAAATCAACACCTTTCTGGTTACTGACAATCCGCTGACGATCGGCCGTGATCCTGCCCAGGCGCTGGCCATTATTCAGGAAGCGATTGTGTCCAAGCTCCATTGTTCCATTTTTTACCGAGACGGGCATGTGTTTATCAAGGATCTCAACTCCACTAATGGCACCTATGTTAACGAAGAGAAAGTAAGTGTGTGTGAATTGCATGATAACGATGTCGTATATCTCGGCAAAAAAGGGACCATAAAAATAATTTATCACAAATAGTGAGCTAGATGAGACAAAACATCATATTGACAATAATGATCATGATCGGGGCAAGCGGAATCGGGTGGGGCCAGAAAGCGGTCAACAGTGCCGATATTCTTCTGGCGCCCGGGTGGAAGCAGATTTATGACGCCTATATCCCCGATGCGCAGTTGATCGAGAAACTGAAGATCAAGGCTCCCGAATTGAAGGTCGATATTTATTTCGGCTATTGGTGCGATGATTCTAAAAATAACCTGCCGGTGTTCCTGAAAATTCTTGACACCCTCAATATGCCGGAGTTCAAGGTCAATTTTTATGAAGTCGAAAAAAAATCGACGGCCGTCCAGAAATATTACGTGGAAGACATGCGGGTGGAAAAAGTGCCCACTTTTATTTTTTATATTAATGATTTTGAAATGGGCCGCATCATCGAAAATCCACGTGACACAATTCTCCAGGACATGATGCTGATAGTGTTTTAAATCAGCCACCATCTACGTTTTGCGTAATGCGTAATGCGTTATGTGAAACTGCAATAGTTGAAATATTCGTCATGATTTTATTCTTTCATTTAACGCATAACAAAGCCCAGTAAGTTCATTCACGCATCACGAAAAGGTCGTTTTATTTCAGATATGGTTCCAGTTCGATGACCACCGGCGGGTTGCTCTGCTTCATGAAGTATTCCGGAATCAGTTTCAGGTTCTGCGCCGCTTCGTTCTGGGTGCGGAATTTTCCCCAGAGTACCAGCCAGCAGCT
>JBAXOR010000008.1:0-13009 GCA_037133155.1 Chrysiogenales bacterium
TTCCGGCACCATAGCCGATCAGATCGGCTTCCGCAAGGGGTTGCTGCTGGCCACCGTTTTGCTGGTCTTGGGCTATTTTCTGATGGGTTTCCCGGTCTGGTTCGGAGGCCAGATCCTTGCCATCGAGGTGAGTTCGAAGGTTACCGCCGGCATGGGGACACTGGCTCCGGTATTACTGGCCATTGTACTGATCGGTATCGGCGGCTCATTCGTCAAGCCGTGCATCGCCGGTTCGGTGCAGCGTTTCCATATGGGTCGGGCCACGCTGGCCTTCGCCATTTTCTACATGGTAATCAATATTGGCAGTATTGTCGGCCGCTTGACCGCTTTCTTTGTCCGTACCGAGTTGAAAAAGCTGCAGGCGATCTTTGCCGTGGCCATGGGTGCCTCGTTCCTGGCCTTCCTGGTAGTTTTTTTCTTTTACCGCAACCCCAAAGAGGAAACCGATACGAAAAAACCCAGGCGCTCCATCCCCGAGATCCTCCTCGGCATGGTGCGCGTCTTGCGTTCGGGCCGTTTTGTCATATTCCTGCTGGTCTCCAGCGGTTTTTTCTTCATCTATAACCAGGTCTACAATGTCCTGCCGCTCTATGTAAAGAAGACGGTCGAGCTTACGCCGGCCATGGACATTTATACCATGGCCAACCCGATCGTCATCGTCTGCTGCCAACTGCTGATCACCCGTATTTTCGGCAAGCTGCCGCCGATCAAGTCGATCATCATCGGCACGGTGATTATCGGCCTGTCGATGATGATCAACATTTACCCGCTGTTAGCAACCGGCGGCGTGACCATGAAGACACTCGACCTGCTCCCATTGGGCAGCCTGTTCATCGTGCTGACAGTCGCCATGATCGCTTTCGGCGAGCTCTTCGCCTCCAGCCGCCTTTACGAGTACATCGGCTCGCTGGCGCCTAAAGGACAGGAGGGGCTTTTTCTCGGCTACTCCAACCTGCCGATGGCCATCGGTTCCCTGGTCGGCGGCCCGATCGGCGCCTGGCTGTTCAACGATATCATGTGTCGCGGTGCCGAGAAAATCATATTGCCCGAGGGGAAATGGCTGTTGAAGCTCAACCCCACAGCAGCAGCAACCGGCTGGATCATCCTGACCGCTTGCGGCTTGCTGTCAGCCGCTTCGATGTTCGCCTACAACGCCTGGTTGAAGCGCCACCCGGCGTAAAGAGATCCCCCTCGGCTTATGGTACTCCAAAGGCCTGATTGAGGTCGACCGAAGTTAAATGAATACTTAAAACTCATCCCCCCACCCCTTCTCTTGGCGAGAGAAGGGGAGTAGAGGCACTCCCCCCTCTCTTTTTGAAAGAGAGGGGCCGGGGGTGAGTTATCCAGACTGCTCCGCAGTCTATCTAAATCAATTTTTTGCTGTGCTGAATAATTGCTTTATCCCATATTGACACCAGGTCTTTTTATGGTACCATATAAGGACCGGAGGTAAACCAATGAACATCGCCAAAGACATCAAGCCGATCACTTACCTGAAAACACGGGCGGCCGACCTGCTCAAGCAGATCAACAAGACGCGTCGCCCGGTGATCATCACCCAGAACGGGGAACCGCGGGCCGTGCTGCAGGATCCGCAAAGCTATGAGAACATGCGCAACGCCATCGGCATATTGAAGCTCCTTTCCCAGGGCGAAGGCGACATTAAAGCCGGTAAAATGAAACCGCAGGCAGAAGTGTTCGCCGCCATTGAGGGTGTCCTGAAAAATAAATTAAAATGAAAAAAGCCTACGCCGTCATCTGGTCAGCGACGGCCGCTAAAGACCTGGCGGGACTGATTGAATATATTGCTAACGATAATCCAACCATTGCCTGCGAAAAATTCCTGGAAATCAAAAAAAGAGCCCAAAGCCTTTATACCTTCCCGGAGCGGGGGCGCATTGTACCGGAATTACAAGAACAGGGAATCTATCAATATCGCGAACTGGTCATCGCGCCCTGGCGGATTATTTACCGGATTTCCAGAAACAACGTTTATGTCTTATCTGTCCTGGATTCACGGCAAAATGTCGAAGACATCCTCTTGCAAAGGCTCATTGTAAAATAAACAACAAAAGAATGAGTGTCATGGCTCAAAAGTTAATAGCTGATACTGAAAAAATTCTTTTGCAGCTTTTAAAAGCCCGCGGCATCAGAACGAAACAAATTGTGTTTTTCGCCTCGGTCCGGCAAGGCCGTCATAATGCCGACAGCGACATTGACCTGATCATTGATTTTCACGGGCACGATATTTTCCAGCGACTGGCCAAAGCCAGGGGCGTGCACCAGGAATTAGTCAAACATTTCCGCAGGCCATTCGATATTCTTTATTATTCGCCGGCCGAGTGGGAGCAAGCGTGCTTTCCGGTTGTCATGCATGCCAAAACAAAAGGTCAGGTAATTTATCAGGCCTGAAGCGATTGGACTTCTCTCCAACCTTGACTTTCCCACTCTCTTTTGCCAGAATTCATTTTTACCTTGGCAGAAGCTATAAGCAAAACCGTTTTCTTTATTTTATTAAACTTGCCCACAATACCTGGGAGGTTGACAGTGGCAGTAAAGGAAATTTTAATGCTTGGCAATCCCGGATTGTGGAAGGTTTGCGCAACGGTCAAAGACGTTGGGGCCACCGAAACAAAAAAAATCATCCGGGACCTGAAGGATACTTTGGAAGATTTCATGGAAAAGAACGGCTTTGGCAGGGCCATTGCCGCGCCGCAGATCGGAGTTTTAAAAAGAATCATATATGTTGATTTTCCAAAAGAAAAAATCTTTGGAGCGCTGATCAACCCGAAGATCATAAAAAAAAGCAAAGAGAAGATTCGGGTTTGGGACGACTGCTTCAGCTTCCCCGAGCTGCTGGTCAAGGTGGAAAGGGCGAAGGAGATCAAGGTTGAATATCTTTCTGACGATGGTGAAAATCAAATGGTGACAGCGAAGGGCGACCTTTCGGAACTGCTGCAGCACGAGATTGACCATCTGGATGGCATCTTGGCGGTGCAGCGGGCGATCGATGGCAGGTCTTTCGCTTTCAGGAGCGAGTGGGAAAAATTCTTGAAAAACTGATAAAATCAGTGTATTGATTTTTAGTAGGAGCAACAAAATGAAAATCGGAGTTTGCGGCATTGCCTGTGAAAAATGTCCGCGTATGATTCAAAAAACGTGCCCCAATTATCCCCAGGGCTGCCTGCCCAAGGAAAACAAATTCTGCAAGATCGCTACCTGTGCCTTTGAAAAAGGCGTCAGCCTGTGCTTTGCCTGCCCTGAATTCCCGTGCGAAACAACGAAAGAAGGTCCGATCGCCTTCGGTTACTGCCAGTATATTTCCGGAAAAAGTTGAGGTTTGGCAGCGATGCACAAAAAAATCCAGGAGGAACGAAATGAAAAAACTGCCATTTTATATAGTTGACGTGTTCGCCGAAAAGAAATACGCCGGCAACCAGCTCGCGGTTTTTCGTCAAGCCAAAGAGCTCAGCGGCAAAGAAATGCAATGTCTCGCCCGCGAGATCAATTTTTCCGAAACCTCGTTTATTATCCAAGACGAGCAACGCGACGGTGGATTTGACGTGCGCATTTTCACGCCGGGGGAAGAAGTTCCCTTCGCCGGCCATCCGACCCTGGGGACCGCCCATATCATCCGCAACGAGATCCTGAAAGGTAAAGCTGAAGCGCTGACGCTGAATCTGAAAGTGGGGAAGATACCGGTCACCTTCGGCCGGGACAGCTATATATGGATGAAACAGGTCGAACCTGAGTTCGGGAAACTGCATCCGGTTGAAGCGCTGGCCGCCATCCTCGGCTTGCCTGTTGCTGACATTGCCATTCGCTTTCCAATCCAGGAAGTCTCCACAGGCTTGCCCTTCTTCATCGTACCACTGAAGACCATGGCTGCGCTGAAAAATGCGAAAATCAACCGGGACAAATATTTTGCATTCATAAAAAAATCCTGGGCCAAGGGGATCTTGGTCTTCTGCCCGGAGGCGCACGAAGCGCAGAATGACATCAGCGTGCGGGTTTTCGTCGATTGTTTCGGCATTCCCGAAGACCCGGCCACCGGCAGCGGCAACGGCTGCCTGGCCGGCTACCTGGTCAAGCACCGCTATTTCGGCAAAGACAGCATCAATATACGCAGCGAACAGGGGTACGAGATCGGTAGGCCCTCGCTGCTGCTCCTGAAGGCCGAACAGGCCGGCGCAAAAATAAATATCTCAGTCGGCGGCAAAGCCGTGATCGTCGCCAAAGGCGAATTTGTTTGATCGTTACATGAATATCACCAAGACGCTGTACGCCACCGACCGGAAAATTTGGCGCGAGTGGTTGAGAAAAAATTACCTGAAGGAAAAAGAGATATGGCTGGTTTATTACCGCAAGGAAGCGGGCAAACTGCGTATTTCGTACAACGACGCGGTCGAGGAGGCGCTCTGCTTTGGTTGGATTGACAGCACCGTCAAGAAACTGGATAACGAATGCTTCGTCCAGAAATACACCCCCCGCAATCACAAAAGCGACTACTCGCAGGCCAACAAGGAGCGGCTGAAGCGACTGATTACCGAGGGAAAGGTCCGGAAAGATGTTTTGGCCAGCATGGGTGACATTGTCCCGGAGAATTTCATTTTTCCGGCCGATATCATGAAAATGCTGCGGGCAAACCGGCGAGCTCATGAAAACTTTAAAAAATACAGCGCCCCTTACCAGCGCATCCGCATCGCCTATATCGACTCGGCCCGCCAACGGCCGGAAGAATTCAAAAAACGCTTGGACAATTTCCTTAAATTGACTGAACAAAACCGGCAATACGGCTTTGACATCGCGTCATATTTCTGATTTCCGAATGACAAACGGATAATTTGAAAACAAAAAACTCAATAGGAACGGATGATTTCAATTTGTGATTTCATTTTGTTGACAATAGCCAAGCGCAACGCTACAATCACATAAGCGAAAAAATGACGGCGAACGAAATGAAATTCATTGAATGGGCGTTGCTGATCCTGGGCGCTTTGCTGGTTTTTACCGGTTGGCGGGCAATCAAAAAACGCCACACCCTGACCGATCTGGGCGAATATGATGGCAAGCCAGCCGTACGCTTGGGTTGGGTGTGGATCGCCATAGGCATTCTGCTCATCCTGGCCGTGGTTTTCGATATCGCCATTCTAAAAAGCTTTGGCCGCCTTTTCACCGGTCTCAATTCCTGAACGATCCAGTCGCTCTATCCGCTTCACCCAAAAAACTGGTTTTTCTTCCGAAGTAAAATGAGCGCGCTGCGGTCCCGCGCTGGACTTTAGCCACTCGATCCGCTACAATTCTCGTTGGCAAGGAGGAGGCATGAATATTCTGGTCGCCTATTATTCTCAAACCGGCAACACCCGCAAAGTCGCTGAGGCTGTTTTCTCGGGCATCCGGCATACCCAAAAGATACTGCTGCCGATCGACCAGGTCGATGATCCAGGTAAATACGGCCTCATCTTTTGCGGTTTTCCGGTTCAGCACCACAGCATTCCGGCCAAGATGACCCATTTCCTGCAAAGCATTCCGCCTGAGGGAAAAATCGCCCTTTTCGCCACCCATGGCTCATTGCGCGGCGGTGAAAAAGCTGTTTCCGCCTTTTACACTGCCTTCAGTTTGACCGCTGGCCGGACCATATTGGGCACCTTCGGCTGCCGCGGCCAGGTAAAATTTGAATTGCTCGATGAATGGATGGAAAAGCCGCAGGAAAGATCCTGGGCCATGGAAGCCCAGAGCGCCAACGGCCATCCGGACGCCGTGGATCTGGAAGATGCGAGAGCTTTTGCCGATCTGATGCTGCACTCAGCCGAACATTTCCATGCCCCCCAAAAACCGTGATCAAGTGAAACAAGCAGATTCAAATGAATCGAGTAAAATGAAAGACTATTTATACAAGCTTGACTTGAAGGTTCGTGACTATGAGTGCGATATGCAGGGCATTGTTAACAATGCGATCTACCAAAACTATCTCGAACACTGCCGCCACGAATTCCTGCTGTCAAAGGGCATCGATTTCAACCGGCTCACGCAAAAAAAAATTTTTTTGGTGGTGGTGCGGGCCGAACTTGATTACAAGACCCCTTTGCGCGGCGGCGATGCTTTCTGGATCGGTTTGAATCTGGAGCGCATTTCCCCCATTCGTTTCGTTTTTTTGCAGGATATCTTCCACTACCCTGACCAGAAACTTGTTTTGTCAGCCCGGACCACCGGCACGGCACTGAACGAAAAAGGGCGACCTTGTTTACCGCCTGAACTTACCTGCCTGTTCCAGGCGCCTAAAAATCCCTATAAAAATTAAAATTTTATCAGGCTGGCGGCTGGCAATTTCAAGTTGAATTCAGAACTGCGGCTCTTGACAAAATAGCGGATTTCGATTATCCTTAATAGCAAGAGCGGGAATAGCTCAATGGTAGAGCGCAACCTTGCCAAGGTTGATGTTGCGGGTTCAAATCCCGTTTCCCGCTCCATTGGCGGCGTAGCCAAGTGGTAAGGCAGCGCTCTGCAAAAGCGTTATTCATCGGTTCAAATCCGGTCGCCGCCTTGTTTCAATCCATTCGCAATTCAACAACGTCAGCTTTCAAAATTTTCAAATTATTAACAATCAGATTGGCGTTGCCTATCAAAACAATGATGCCTTTTTCCCGGATGCCGGCTTTGTGTTTATAGCCCAACAGGTCATCCATCACCTGCACTACTCGTTCAAAAGTCACTTCCCGAGCAGGTTCCGGGCCACGCTGCGGTTGCAGGGAGGGAGCCGGTTGGGCCTGGAAACGATCGATCACCTGTTGCGTTCCATAATCCAGGCTGCCAGTTTCCACCTGCGCTCTGCCAAGGTAATAACTCAAGGCATCAAGGTATTCTTTTTTGGCAATAGACCGGGCGGAAAATTTTTTTCTTTCCTGATCCACCAGCAGTAGAAAATTTTCCACATCACCATAGTTCAAGCGCAAATAATTGCAGAAAACTGTGAAATTTTTCAATGAATAGATATCCGTGCTTACCTTATAGCCACCCTGCAAAAACTGGCTCCTTTCAGATTGATATATCCGGCCTCCGGGAAAGCCGAACAAAGTAAAATTGCCGATAAAAAAAGGCAGATAATCGACATCGGAAACAGTTGGGGCCACATCAAACCAGTAAATCATTGGGGAATCAGCAGCAGCACTGTTTAAGATAAATATCTTGCGGCTGGCATTGACATTGTTTTCTTCTTTTTTGCTTTTTGTCAACGGACGGTTCCAGGGGGACAAATCCATTTCAATCTGACTTAGTGCAATATAAGGATTGACTTTTCCTTTGAGTATAACCAGCGAGTTGTCAGGTTTGAAAGTTTTCAGGTGAAAGGAACGCAATTGGGCCAAGTTGATGCCATTGATGAATTCCCGAATTAACAATCCTTGGCTGAAATAAAAATTACCGATTATTTGCTGGTAAGCCAATAAAAATGCGGTTTCCTTTTTCCAGTCCCTGTTTTTAGTGAAAAAAGACCAGAAATTTTCTTTGCTCAGGTTGAATTTATTTAAATGAAATGACTGGTAGCTAAAAATTTCCATGAGCAGTTTCGTAAAAGAAGCCAGGCGGTCGGGAAGAAAATTCAAACTTATTTTAATATATTCGGGAGTCTGTTCGACCTGATAATCATTGCCCAGCCTGAAAAGAGAATCCAGCAGATTGGTAGAAGGAAAACTCAACTCCCTGGCAAACATATTCATTACTGTTAATTGAGAGATCAGCAAAGAATTGTAATTTTGAGTGCTCTCGTCCAGGAAAACAAGCAACTGGGCATGAACGAAAGGCATTTCATTTTCCTGCAACACGCTGACCTGCATTCCCTTGGAAGTTGAAAATGAAAACTGCCGCATTTCTGCGTCCAGAAAAAAATTACCACATAAAAAAAGCATGACCCCGGCCAATAATTTCAAGAATTTTAAGGCAGAAAAATATTTATTCGCCATAGATGTTCAAGATAACCTGGTTTTCTTTCAGCAGATACTTTTTGGCACTTTCCAAAACATCGTAAGACGTTATTTTTCGCAAACGTTTGAGTTGCATGTCGAGAAAATTCAATTCGCCGAACATATGATAAAATTCGCCGATACGCAGGCACCTTTACTCCAGATTGTATGAACCTTTATAAAGATCAATCTCCATCAAGGAGCGAATGGCTTTAATTTCGGCATTGCTGATAAGTTTCGTGGTCAAGGCAGAAAATTCTTTCCCCAGAATATATTTGGCTTTTTCAAGATTGATACGTTCGGGGCTTGACAACTGAATGGTCAGGGCATTGGCCTCGAAATAATCGCTGCAAGTGCCTTCTATTTCAACATTCAGTTTGTTCACTTTATTCAGGATATATTCAAGCCGTGAAATACGCGGATCGGTCAGGTAATAACGCAAAAAATCGAAATACACAAAATTGTAACTGATCTTTCCCGGGGATTTGATCCCAAAAAAAGATAAATTATTTTTCAGACCGGGAATCACCCAGTTCTTGGCCGAATAAATACCGTGCTCATTCGATGCATTCACGACAACATCCTGGGACCTCTTTCCCGGCGGAATGTTTTGAAAAAACTTGTTGATGCCGGCCTTTAATTCATTGATGTCAAATTTCCCCGCGATAATCAGAAGTATATTGGATAAATTCTGAAATTTACGATAGTTTTCCCTGATCCGGCCATTGCTTAAATTGCGGATCTTATTCAAGTCTCCATAAAGAGGGTATGCATAAGGCATACCTTCAAAAACCTTGGCATTGATCCAGGTTTGCGCTTTGAAATTCAGGTTTGATTCCCAAAGCCTGTTTATGCGGCCGAATATCTCATTTTTATGATAATCGATGTTTTCATCTTCAAGGAGCAGGCTTTTCAAGCGTTCACTTTCCAGCCACAGCGCCACATTGATTTCCGAGGCCGGCAGTACTTCGTAAAAAACCGAATTGTCATGGCTTACCCGGCCGCTGACAACTCCGCCCATCTTGTTGATATACAGAACATGGTCATAAGATTCCAGATTCTCATTGCCGTCAAACATCAAATATTGATATAGATAGGATATGCCGCGACTGTCAGCCGGGTCGCTCCTTGCCCCGTTCATATTATATATGCATACCGCAGCCGTCTGCATATCATTGCTGGGCGACAAAATTACTTTCAAGCCATTGGGCAGTTCAAAAGAACTGACATTAATAGTTTGTGCAGGAATAGATGCGAAGAGCAATGTTAGTAAAAAACAAAAAACCCCTGCCTTTATCACCTTTATATTTTACCGGGGAACAATGCTTTAGTCAAATTATTTACGCGGCACCAAAAAACTTGACATTGTGAAGGGAAATTAATTATAATCCATTTTAAGTTTCAAAAATTAAACTGGAGGAAGCAGCGATGAAGAATATTAGCGTTTTTATTTTATTAATTATAGTAATCGGTGCATCGGTGTTGCCCGCGATGAATAAAGAGCAGACAGACGCCTGGATCGCCATCCAGAGTGAAACAAACTTGCAGGCCAAATTGACGAAGCTTGAAGAATATTACAAAATTTATGGCGATACGGATGAAAGAAACGCCATATATATGTTTATGTCTCTGGCAGATACCGCATATCAGCTTCAGCAATTCGATAAAACCATCCAATACGGTGAAAAAGCGCTGTTCTATAAAGAAATGGAACCGCAAAATAAATTGCGAATTTACCTGGCCCTGGCCAACTCATACAACCTGACCAAAAAAGACATTGATAAAGCCTACAATTATGCCAATCTGGTTATTGAACTGGCCAAATCCATGCGCATTGAAAACCAGAACAATACCTCCATCGAAACCAACTTTATCGCCCCGGCCTTGCGGATTCAAGTGCAATTGCTGGCGACCAAGCCCGAAGATCCACAAAACGCCGTTAACGCGTTTAACAAATCTCTCGAAGCGTACCAATTGGACAAATCTGACAAATCAGCTAATTTTGTTCTGGTCTTCAGCGAGCGCATGCTCAAGAACCAAAGGGTTGAAGATGCCATCCGCGGCATCGAGGCCATCAACCAGAATAAACCCAGCGCCGAGTACCACAAAATGCTGGGGATGTGGTATGCGCGGTTGAAAAACCAGGATAAGGCTATTGAGAACTTGAAGGCCTCCTACCTGATGAAAAATAACGCCAAGGTAGCTTACGACCTGGGAGTTTTACTTAACACGACCGATATTGATAGCGCCATGAATTATTTGGCGGAAGCCAACCTGCTGAAGGATGAAAAGTATTCCGCTGAAGCCCTGAAATTGCTCCAGCATCTCGTTTTATTCGTTAAAACCAAAGGTCAGCCCCAGGCAGAACAGGAAAAGGCGTTCAATGATATTATGGCCGCTGCCAAGACACGCCTGGGGATCACGATTCCCGGATCAGACACCAAGTAATATTTTTCTTTTATTCCCGATACGCTGGGTAATATTTCGTCCATCTAAATATTCAAATAAAATAATGAGATATTTCCGGGTATAAGAAGTCAGATTGCGCAAATCATCGATAGTAATGATATCGCCCTGATTCCTTTTGAATTTTTTCAAGCGGTTGATGATTTTGTTGTATTCATCGCTGAAAATAAAGTATCGCTCATTCAACTGCATGAATTTATCCTCATTAATTATGTACCACAAAGCATCATTGATTTGCTTGGGGGAAAATGGCGTATTTCTTTGCACATTTTCAATGGTAAAAATCAATAGTTTATTAACTTTTAAAACTTTCTCAATTTCAGCCATGCATTCTTTTTCTTCAGCGGCCAAGGGAAGCTGGGAAAAAATAAGTGCGCCCGGCAATATTTTCAAAGGGAACATTTGGCTGCATTTGCGCAATAAATATCTGAAATAAATAGCCCCTTGAGGAATCTTGATGATTTTTTCCAACTGGCTGAATTTCAGAGTCTTCTCCCGGTTTTCATATGCCTGGCGCAAAGCGTTTTCCAAAGCGGTCAAGTTTTGAGAAAAATGGTCCCAGGAAGTGATAAACAAGTCGTTAAAACTGATGGTTTTCGCCTGCTCGGCAATTTCCATTTCAATTAAAACTGCGATCGCCGCCCACCTTTCCACAGTGAAAAAATTAAGCAAATTTCCAGCTTCTAAGAATTTTTCCACTGTCAGCAAGGCGATGATGATCTGGCTGAAAGATTGTTTCTCGATCAGGGCCAGGATTTCCGAAATCTTTTTCAATTTTCTCTGGTTATACTGCGAAAGGACAGGCAACAGTACGAGAAAAGAGCTCTTGGTATTTTTAAAATTTACTTTTTGCAGAAACTTGAGTTCAACCTGGTTTTTAAAGTAAACCACAAACAAATCACCGTCTATTTTTTTAAAATTGGCTTGGATATTTTCTCCGGCCAACTGGATGTTGCCCGAAAAACTTGCTTGCGGATGAAAAAACCTGACAAAATAGGCGTTGAATTTCATTGTTTTTCAAAAAGTGGGGAAAAATGCATCCATCGGTAAAAGTAAATTTCCCTTAGCTCAACCCAGCTAAACTGGATAAGAGCCTTAAATAACAAATTTTCTGCGCAAAAAGCGCAGGAAATTTGTTATAAGGCTCTAAGGAATCAGTTGACGACACTGACACTGGCCTTTTTGAAAACAAGCTTGTTTTTGAAAATAGTGGCGAATGACAGAAACGAAATATACAAATAGCCGTATTGGAAAAGCATCAGGAAAGGCAGGGTCAGCCAGATGCCTTCGCTGATGCAGATAATCACGGCAACGGTGAAATAAAAACCGAGAATAAGTTCCACCAACGGAATCAATATTTTTTTATTGCCTTTATATTTCTTGGCTCCCCAGTTGTCATTACTTTTCTCAATCCCGAATTTCGGCGTGCGCACGAATTCAGATTCCTTGTTGCGCAAGGCTTCTAAAACGGCAAATGAATTATTAACTGAAAGCCCGATTCCCAATCCCATCAACAAGGGCAGATACTTGAAAGTGCTGGTCCAATCGGAATACAGTTCTTTTTGGGAAACGATATAAAACGCGGAAACCGATGCCGTGGCCATTAAAAAAAGCGGAACATCATAAATGACTATTTGGTTCCAATTCAAATCTCTCCTTAGAATCACCACCGGCAGAATGGAAATTGACAACGGCACCATCAGCAGGTAGGCCATGTTGGCCGCCAAATGGAAAAATGCTTCCACTTTCACATGCAAGGGCAAGGCCGCTTTGAATATTTTTGGTAAAAGTTTCTTGGCCGTTTGGATAGAACCTTTGGCCCAGCGATGCTGCTGGGCTTTGAAAGCCACAATATCCACCGGCAGTTCAGCGGGAACCGAATGATCGGGGAGATAAATAAATTGCCAGCCTTTCATCTGCGTCCGGTAACTCAGGTCCAAATCCTCGGTTAACGTGTCATGCTCCCAACCGCCGCCATCAGCTATGGCGGTTTTTCGCCAAATGCCGGCCGTGCCGTTGAAATTAAAAAAACGCCCGGAGCGATTGCGGGCCGTATGCTCAATGACGAAATGGCCATCCAGAAAAATGGACTGCAATTTGGTAATCAAGGAAAAATTGCGATTTAAATGACTCCAGCGCATCTGCACCATAGCCACTTGCGGGGCGGTGAAAAAATGGATTGTATTCATCAAGAAATGTTTATGGGGAATAAAGTCGGCATCAAAAACAGCGATGAATTCGCCTTTGGCGACTTTCATGCCTTCTTCCAAAGCTCCGGCCTTATAGCCTTTGCGGTTTTGCCGGTGCAGATAAGAGATGTCCAGTCCTTGATCTTTGTAATAATTCACCCGCCGCGAGGCAATGGCGACTGTCTCGTCGGTGGAATCATCCAGAACCTGGATTTCCAGCAATTCGCGCGGATAATCCATTTTTACCACCGCATCGATCAATCTTTCGGCCACATACATTTCGTTGTACATGGGCAATTGGATGGTGACTTTCGGCAATGCGGCAAATAGTCCTTCAGGTTTTGCAACTGCTTTTTTATTTTTTAAATACAAATAAACCATAAAATAACGGTGCAT
>JBAXOR010000009.1:0-12091 GCA_037133155.1 Chrysiogenales bacterium
CTTAGCATAATCGGGGGCGATCGCGAGGAACAGCTTAACGAAAAGGAGGATGAGGCGCTCGTGTCCGTCCACAACCAACAGTACGACACGCCCGGAGAGAAGGCCGTGACCGTCTTGAAGTGGCGCCTGCCGAAGTTCACCCTGGTGCAGAACTGGCCGGGAGTTAAGCATTTCGGCTGATCGTTTATCAGATTGCTTTACAAATGAAATTTATTAACTGGAAGATTATTTTACGGTTTGCTACTGGGAACAACGGGGCGGCGGATTGTCTTTCAGTCCGGAGGTGACAGTTCAAAGCATGACTTACGAGCAGCTTTCGGCAGACGCCATTGAAGTGACCCATTATCTGAGAAAGCGCTTCGGCAAAGATAAAATTTACATCATGGGTCACTCGGGAGGGACCCCGATTGCCTTGCTTTCCGCAGCCAAGGCGCCGCAGTTGTTCCATGCCTACATCGCCATTGCCCAGATAACCCATCAGATCGAATCGGAAAAGATCGCTTATAGATATTTACTTGAGAAATATGCGGCTCTGGGTAATAAGAAAGCCGTGAATGAATTGCTGGCATATAAAGTTTTTCAGGCAGATGCGAACACAGTGAAATTTTTCAAATCAGCGGTTCGTGACCGGTCCATGCACGAGCTTGGCATCGGCACCATGCACAAGATGAACTCCGTTTTCCGGGGTGTTTTCATTCCGGTCTGGACATGCAGGGCATATACCTTCAGGGAAAAGATCAATATTTGGAAATCAAAAATATCATTCCTGCCAAAGACGGGCATTATCAATGAATTGTGTGAGACTGATTTTGCGGATCGAGTGCCAGCCTTGGAAATCCCGGTATATTTCATGAGCGGCAAATATGATCTGACGGTAAACATTGATCTGTCCAGAGAATATTTCAAAAAGCTGAGGGCTCCCCTGAAGGGTTTCTATACATTTGAAAAGTCGGCCCACAGTCCTCTTCTTGAAGAATCGGGCCGGTTCAGAGATATTTTGCTAAAAGATGTTTTGCAGGGAAAAAATGATCTTGCAGATAAATAGCAATACCCCAGGTCTCAAAAATAAATAATGAGGGAGAAGGGAAAAGGCATTGTGGGCGGACAATGAAAAAGTGAATTTGTTCGATTTTGGAGATGACTAGAAAAGAAGTTGAGGTTTGAGTGAACTGATCATTTTCGCATTTTCAAAGTCGGTATCCAGTTTTTCTTTCCGTAGGATCGAGCCAACTTGACAATTCGAAATGACTAAAATACAATTATGGTCAGGAGTCATAATGAGGCACATCGCCGGACAGCCCAATATCCGCGAACTGATCCTGGACGGGGTCGACGTTATGCTGGCCCGCTTCGGCTACCGGAAAATGACCATGGAGGACCTGGCCCGCCAGGTCGGCATCGGCAAGGGCACGATCTACCTTCATTTCCCGGGCAAGGAGGAACTGGCCCTCGCCCACATCGACCGCATCGTCGAGCGCTTGTTGCTGCGGCTGCGCGAGATCTCCGCCGGCCCCGATTCCCCGCCGGAACGCATCCGGGCGATGCTCGTAACCAGGGTGCTGTTCCGCTTCGACAGCGTCGCCCATTATTCGCAGAACCTCAACGACCTGCTGTCGGCGGTGCGCAAGGAATTGCTGGTCCGGCGCCGGGGGCATTTTGAAAAGGAGGCCCAGGAATTCGCGAAAGTCCTCGAAGCAGGGCGGGAGCAGGGCGTATTTGCCTGTCCTGACAGCCGGAGTACGGCCCAGCTCCTTATCTGGAGCACCAATTCCATGCTGCCTTTCAACCTGACGGCCCAAGAGCTCGGCAATCGGGACGAACTCGAGGAACGCGTTTCGCGCCTGGCCGGGTTGCTGCTGCAGGGGCTGCTCCGGCGCCCCCGGGACAAAGTCAAACCTAAAAAAAAGGATAAAACGAAAAAATGAAAAACAAATCACTCATGCGCTTATTGTTGATTTTTATTGTTGGTTCGGTTTTGGCATCACGATTATCTATTGCTCAAAATCAGGTACGGAATTATGAAATTGATGATTTGATAAAAGTTATAAGAATTAGCGACAGGGTAATCGTTGTCAGGACAGGTGTTACCTATTTCGAAGCGGTTACGGCCATCGCCACTCAAAAAGGAATCGTATTGATCGATGCCGGAAATACCCTCCAGCTTACAGAAAAATATAAGAAAATTATTATCAAGGAACTTGGACGGGATGATTTCATTTACCTGATCAATACCCACTCTCATCGGGATCACACCGGTGGAAACCAGGTATTTCCCGCTGCGACGATCATTGGCCACGAAAAGACAAAGGAGGCCATGATAAGGGAATGGAATGATAAGGAATTTTATTCTGAAATATTGCGAAACGGGATCAAGGAAGGAACTGAACGATTAAAAAATATGGATATCAATACAGAGGCTGGGAAACAGGCATATTACGAACTGACTAAAAACTTAATGGTTCAATCGGATGTCGGGCCTGGAAATAATCATGTTACCACCGTACCCGCAATAACCTTTACTGATAATCTGACCCTTGCATTGGGAGATATCACCGTTGAATTGATGTATTTTGGGAATGCCCATAGTGAAGGGGATACATGGGTATATATACCGGAAGAGAAGCTGCTTTTTAACGGGGATGTTTTCTTTAGAAATGGGGTACCCAACCTGACCTATTTTGCTACCGAGGAAACCTCCGGCATCGGTGAAGTAAAGAGATGGCAGAAAGTTTTAAGTTATTTACTAAGACCTGACAGGCCCGTTGAAACGATAGTTCGCGGTCATGGCGACATAATGAATTTTAATGATCTGAAAAATTTCAGCCAGTACATTGCCGGAATTTGGAATGAGTTTGAAAAAGGGAAAGAGATTTATCCGTTAAGCAGAATGGGGAAAGTGCTTGAGAAAGAAGGGGTTGATGCGGCAAGGGCTGAATTTCAAAAATTAAGGACTGTTGACAAGGATAAATACTTTTTTCTTGAAAGGGGTTTTAACGTGATGGGGAATAAATTTCTAAGCCCAAATAAAACCGCGGAAGCCATTGAATTGTGTAAAATGAATGTTGAATTATTTCCACAGTCTGCAAATGCATATGAAAGACTTGCCGAAACATACATGAAAGTTGGAAATAAAGAACTTGCCATTAAAAATTATGAAAAATCATTGGAGCTGAATCCGCAAAACACCACTGCGTCCGAGCAAATAAAAAAGTTGCGGGAAAAAAATCAGGAGGAAAAATGAAATTACTATTTACGTTATTCGTATTGATTTTGGCGGCAAGCGATCTCGCGGTGGCCCGGCAGGCTTCAGCCGATATGCCCAGACTCACAGGTCCATACCTTGGCCAGAAACTTCCGGGAATGACAGCTGAAGTGTTTGCGCCGGGTGTCGTATCAACGGATAGCCTGGAACACAGCAAAATTTCTTTTGCCCAGGATGGTTCGGCATTTTTCTGGGCGGCACAGCCTTCATTAAGTACAAATATATTCCAGCAAAGAATATGGTTTGTAGAAAAAAATGCGGGTGTTTGGTCAAAACCCGCCGAATTGAATATTCCTCAAGTTGCCCTTGCGACCCCGACACTTTCCCTTGACGGAAAAGAACTGTTTTATACGGGTTCGGAAAACAGTTCAACTGAAGATTTAAATCAACGAGTGAAGGAATTCTTTGTCCTTGATTTGGCAAGTAAAAAAATAGAAAATATTTCCCGGCAATTCCCTGCTCTCAGAGACTGCTGGTCATTCAGCATGGCTGGAAACGGCGATATCTATTTTGATCATTCCGGGAAAAATGCCTGGGAAATATCTGTTTTAAGAAAGCAAAACGGGAAATATATGCCGCCTGAAAAACTTCCTGCAGAAATAAACGATGGCAGCCAGAATATCCATCCCTTCATTTCTCCTGATGGAAAATATCTGTTGTTTTCCTCTTCCCGTCCGGGCGGCTACGGAAGTGCCGACCTGTATGCAAGCTTTAAAGACAAAAATGGTCAGTGGACAATTGTTAAAAATCTCGGGAACGCGATCAATAGCGATTGGCGTGAAAGGTTCCCTTCTGTAGCCAACGACGGCCAATATCTTTTCTTTACACGACGCAACGATGAAAGCAACGATTTTTTCTGGGTGGACGCGAAAATAATCGAAGCACTAAAACCAAAGGAGTAAAAAATGAAACCTCTATTCAAACCGAACGTCATTGTCGTTTGTTTGTTCGTTTTGGCGGGAGCAAATTTGTTTTCCCAACCAGCTACGGATTCCGGATATGTCAACGTTGACGGCGGCAAGCTGTTTTATGAAGCGGCCGGCAAAGGCGAAAATATCGTGCTGTTGCATGACGGCATGGTCCATCGCGAGATCTGGGACGAACAATTCCCGGTACTGGCCAGGAATTACCGGGTGGTAAGGTACGATCGCCGGACCTACGGCAAATCGTCCGATCCGCAAGCGCCCTACTCGCATATCGAAGATCTGAACCAGTTGTTCATACAGTTGAAGATCGACAAGGCGATAGTTTTCGGCATGTCCTCCGGCGGCGGACTGGCCATCGACTTTATCTTGAAGTATCCTGACAAGGTAACGGCCCTGGTCCTGGTCGGAGCCGTTGTCGGCGGCTACGGGTATTCTCCGCACATGATGACGCGCGGCGGCCATGCACCGGCAGATCATTCTGATATTCAGAAAATGATTAAATATTATGGCTGGGATGATCCTTATGAAATCTATTCCGAAAATATCAGGGCCAAAGAAAAATTCGCGAAATTACTGGCAATCAACCCGCATATGGCCCGGGAAAAGGGAGTTTATCCAAAACCTGCGAACAGGCCCGCGGCCAGGTTCCTTGCCGAAATCAAAGTGCCGGCATTGGTCCTGGTCGGCGAACATGATATTCCCGATGTTCACGCCCACGCCGGGGTCATTGAATTCGGGATTCCCAACGCCAAGCGGCAGATCATACTGAAGTCCGGCCATCTTATTCCCATGGAGCAGCCCGAGGCGTTCAACGCGGCGGTTCTGAAGTTTTTGCATGGCCTCGAATTCTATGCCATCCTTCATGCCCGGGGAGCGGGCGCCGCGGCCGAATATTTCCTGGCCAGGCGCGGGCAGCAGCCGGATGTGAAGCTGTTCGATGAAAATGAAATGAACAGGCTGGGTTATACATATTTGCAGGAAGGAAAAATCAAGGATGCCATCGAGCTTTTAAGGATCAATACCGTCGCTTTCCCTGACTCGGCGAATGTATTTGACAGCCTGGGCGAAGCGTACATGAAGGACGGCCAGAACGGCCCGGCGATCGTCAATTATGAAAAATCCCTGCTGTTGAATCCAAATAACGCCAATGCCAAAGATGTTTTAGCCGTTTTAAAAAAGACTGCCGGACAGGCGGCCGGCGGCCCGAATTTGCTGAAAGCCCCGGAGAGCATCATTTACGACAAAGCCCATCAGCGTTACCTGCTTTCAAACTACGAGACGGGAAATATCATCCAGGTCGACGGCGCCGGGAAACAGGGCATTTTGGTCGAGAATATGGTGGCCATTCAGGGCCTGGAAATCGTCGGCAACGTGGTGTATGTCGGGGCGCGGAACAGCGTGCGGGGATTCGATCTGGAAACCGGCGCCATGGTCATGAATGTCCCCGTGCAAGGTGTGTCCAACCTGAACGATGTCACCGCCGACGATGCCGGCAACCTTTACGCCGGGGACGTTTTCGGGACCAAGATCATCAAGGTCCGCATCAAGGACAGCTCGTATTCGGTTTTTGTGGACGGCCACGGCATCGATCATCCGAACGGGATTTTCTTCGACAAAGCGAAAAACCGGATCCTTGTCTGTTCGTACCGCAAAAACTCTCCCATCCAGGCGATCAGCCTGGCCGATGCGACGGTGACGACCCTGGCCGATACGAACATCAGCGAGTGCGATGGCATCGTCCTGGACAAATACGGGAGCTGCTATGTCACCTCGTGGGAAACCCTTTCGATCTATCGCTTCGACAATGATTTTTCAAATCCTCCCGCGGTTATTTACAAAAACTCCTGCGGCCCGGCCGATATCTCGTATGATGGCGTGCATGACGCGATCGCCGTTCCCCTGATGACGTGCAACAGCTACGAGATCGTGCCGGTCGATCCGCCGCAAGGGGAAAAATGAATAGCCAGTACAGTGCGAATCAAACGCAATGGCAGTCCGTACGATCCGGAACTAAAAATCGGAACGACAATAAAAGGAGAAAAAAAATGAAAACAATTTGTAAAGTATGGGTTTTGTTGCTTCTGGTATCATCGATGGTGTATGCCCAAGCGAACAGTGCTCCGCTGGCAAAGGAAGACAGGATCACTTTTGTTGAAAATGTCAGCAAACTGTTGAACGAGAATTATGTTTTCCCGGAGATCGCCGTGCAAATCGGGAAACATCTTAAAGACAGGCTTGCCTCCGGCGCTTTTGATAATTTGACTGTCGCCAATGAATTCGCCGAAGTCATGACCAAAGAACTTCAATCGATAAGCCATGACAAACATATGCGCGTGAATGTAAGAAGGGGTGCGGCCGCCGCGTCCAATGTTCGGCCCAATCCCATCGTGCAGAATTATGAAGGAACGAAAAACCTGGAAAGGATCAATTACGGCTTCACCAAGGTCGAAAAGCTGGATGATAATATCGGCTACCTTGATCTGACAGGGTTTCCGTCTTTGGCCTCCGCAAAAGAATATGCCGATCTGGCAATGAAATTTCTATCCACTGCGGATGCATTGATCATCGATTTAAGACGCAACGGCGGCGGCACTCCCGGACTTATCCAGTACGTATGCAGTTACTTATTCGAAAAACCGACGCATATCAACAGCCTTTACTATAGAGCGGCAAATCAAACCACGGATTTCATTACATTTGAAAAAGTTGACGGCAAGAAGATGCATGACATTCCTCTTTTCCTGTTGACCAGCGCCCAGACATTTTCCGGCGGTGAGGAATTTGCCTATGATATTCAGACACAGAAACGCGGTACCCTTATTGGTGAAGTGACGGGGGGCGGGGCCAATCCCGGCGGCATGTTCCCGGTAACCGGAGCGCTGGTAATCTTTATTCCTACCGGCAGAGCCATCAATCCGGTAACCAAAACAAACTGGGAAGGAGTCGGTGTGATTCCCGAAATAAAATGTTCCGCCGACAAGGCACTGGAAACCGCCCTGCCATTGGCGCGGGAAGCGGCGAAAGTTCATGCGCAAGCCAAGGATGAAATTGTTTCCAAGCAGATCGAAGCGATTGGCCTGGAAATGGAGAAAGCAAACAGGTTGTTTGCTGAAAATGACACCGATGCGGAAAAATACCTGTGGTCCGTACTGGATATGGCATGCAAAAACGACCGTCTCAATGAAAATATTATCAATGCCCTCGGCTATGAAAAGTTAGGTGCCAAAAAAATTGAAATGGCCATTTCATTTTTCAAGTATAACGTGAACGCATTTCCAGCATCGGCCAATGCCTATGACAGCCTGGGCGAAGCCTATATGACGGCCGGCAACAAGGAACTGGCGATAGAGAATTATGAAAAATCTTTGCAGCTGACTCCTGATAGCCAAAGCGCTAAAGAAGCGTTAAAGAAGTTGCGCGGGGAAAAGTGATTAGGAAGTGCTATCGGAGTCGGGTCTGAATTCTAATGATAGCCACAATTTTTTACGCTGGATGGAATAAGGGCGTTCATTTCGCCTTCACTCAATGGATAGGCATTGGTCTCCTGTCTATAGGAGACATAGATCTCGATATAAAACGTTTCGATCGGGAAGGTCGGGCCGCCTGCCGGCGGCAGTTCCTTCGGCAAGCGGCCCGACCTGTTATCAACCGCGCTGCAGCAAATAAAAAACGTTTCCGTAATAATCTGAATACTTGCGGTAAAGATCGATCTCCATCTGGATGGCGGCGATCATCTCCAGTTTCTCGGGATCCGCGCCATGCTTTGCCCGCAGCACGGAAAGGCAAGCGCCAAGCGGGTCATAAAACGAATCCCACCAGGCCGATTCCGGCTGCCGGAAGTGGCCGATTAGCTTAAAGCCGCAAGCCCGGATGATAGCCAGATTAGCATCCACATCGGCTAGGGCAGGATACGTTTCGGCGAAAAAACCACGGCATTCCTCCGGCGCATCGGCCCTGAACCAGGCTAGTTCACTGACCGCCAGCAACCCGTCCGCCGCCAGCATGGAGCGCCAGGCAGCCAGGCCGGCGCCGAAGCCCATAATGAAGATAGCACCCTCGGACCAGATCAGATCAAATACACCGTCATTCCGGTTCAAGTCGCGCATGTCTTTCTGAAGGGTTTGAATTTTTCCGGCAACGCCCGCAGCCTTGGCCCGGCGCTGCAATTCATCCAGAAAAGGCTGATGGTTGTCCACGGCCAGGATCGTCCCGCTAATATTCTTTGCCAACTCGATCGTTTGCGTTCCGGTCCCGCAACCAACATCCAGCACCCTTAATTTCCGGGAACGAAAAGCATTCCCGGCGGATGATTTTGTCTCGAGTAACATGGCCAGGGCTTTTTTTGTCGAAGCATCGTCCCCAACCCCCAGACGGGGCAACGAGGGGGAAAATATCTCGTGAAAGAAATTCATTTGTCCTTGCTTATCCATTATTTTGTCTCCTTTTTTTGTGTGGATATGGAATCACCAACTTAATTCATCAGGAATTGTTTTGAATGGAAGAAACTGCACTCTCAATTCCATCATTTGAGGAGGTGTATATCCTCTTTTCAATGATGTGACCAGGCAATGCGAATTTCTATTTTGTTACAAGGACCATGTGCAGCTATTTTATCACAACAAAACTGTTTGTCAATTTTCGCAGGGGAAGTTGGGGATTGTGCTTGTAACTTTGTAATTGCGGATCGCGGACTGATTTGTCAAATTTTCAAGGATGGGATAATATGGAAGGCATGAAAACAGTGAACGAAAGATTTGTATATCAGAGGTTTGTCCTTCGTGCTGTATGGTTCTTGGCGCTGCTGTTTCCGGTCCTGGCCGCCCCCGCGGCCGAGCCACCCAAGGCAAAGGTATTCGCTCCGGGGGTCATCAGCCTGGCGGAGCGGATCGAATTCTGCCTGGCCATGAGCCTCAACGAGCAGGAGGTCTTCTTCACGGTCAGGAAGGCTCCCGGGCAATGGGATATCCATCAGTCGCGCCTCCGGGACAAAGCCTGGCAGGCATCGATGGTCGCCCCTTTCTCCGGCGTTTACAGCGACAGCGAGCCCACGCTCAGCCCCGACGGCAAGCGCCTCTTTTTCAGCTCCAACCGCCCCAGGCAGGGGAAAACCCCGGCCCAAGACTACGATATCTGGGTCGCCGAGCGCCAAGCTAACGGCTGGTCCGCTCCCTGGCGGATCCCTGAGCCGGTCAACGGGCCCGGGCCCCAGTGGCGGGCCAGCCAAAGCCTGGCCGGCACCCTCTATTATTCGTCGCCGGGACTCTGGCGCATGGCCTTCGACGGCGACTCGCCCCTGCCCCCGGTTAAGCTGTTCGACCCGCAGTCGCCGGGCCCCCTGGTCGGCGGCCACGCCTTCGTCGCCCCGGACGAAAGCTACCTGCTCACCGCCTGGATGGACGGGCCCGGGGGCCGGGGCGGTTTTGACATCTACGTCAGCTTTCGCGATCAACAGGGCAACTGGGGCCCGTCGATCAACCTGGGCGACGGGGTCAACACCGCTGCCGAAGAGGATTTCCCTTCGGTCTCGCCCCGCGGCCGCGACCTGTTCTTTTTCCGCTATCAGAAGGGCGAGGACGGCGAAAGCGGGGACATCTACCGCATCGACGCCCGCATCCTCAACGCCCTGAAGAGCAAACCCGGTTCCCGCTGAGCGCTGAAAAATTCTAAATTCCGTGGAGAATATGATGAAGATACTCATTCTCAGCAGCAGTATGATCTATGCAAAAAAACAAGCGTCCCTGCTGATCGTGCTGCTGTTGATCGACGGTTGCTTGCCTGCGCAAGACGAAGAAATTTTCATTTTGCCTCTTGCCGTATCCAAGGATGAAACAATTGTTTACAAGCGGGTGATCCACTTTGTCAAAAACAGGCATCTGTGGCACGTGCGGGACTATTTTGAAAACGGCCAGATGCAGATGGATGCCTTTTACAGTTCCTTTGACAGGAATATTAAGGAAGAATATCAATGCAACTATCGCTCCAACACCAAGGAGGGCGAATACCGGCAATGGTACAGGATCGGACAGATCGAGTTCAGCGGGAATTATGAGAAAGGCCTGCGGAACGGGCCCAGCACGTCCTGGTATGAAAACGGCAAAAAGGAGGTGGAGGAGAACTGGCTGCACGGGCAGTTGCACGGCGAGGTAAAATACTGGACGGAACAGGGAGAACTGCAATTTGCTTTGAGCTTCGACCACGGATTGAACAGGAATCCCCGTGACGCGCATTACCGCTATCTGTCCTATTTGCCGAAGGGATACGATGCCGACACGGCGAGGAAATGGCCGTTGATAATCCATTTGCACGGGGGTTCGCGGCGGGGAACCGACCTGAAAAAATTGTACGCCGACGGCATCTTTGACCAGGTCTACCGGGGCCGGGATTTTCCTTTCGTCATCGTGGCCCCGCAATGCCCCACACATCTCCGCTGGTCCAGCGAGAACTGGTTTGAAATCTTTTTCAATGAAGTGTCCGGTAAATTCAGGATCGACCTCGATAGAGTTTATCTTACCGGCAACAGTCTGGGCGGGTCGGGTACATGGTACCTGGCGGTGAAATATCCGGAAAAATTCGCGGCCATCGCCCCGCTGTGCGGGTTCACCGGCCATATGGATTACATAGAAAAAAACATTGCCCGGCTGAATGACATGCCGATCTGGGCATTTCATGGAAAAATGGACAATGTGGTGCCGTTCGAAGAAACGGAAAAAATGGTCAGGAAACTTGAGGGTAAAAACAAAGAAGTTAGGTTCACGATCGAACCGCTTGCCGGGCATGGGATCCACTGGCTGGTCTATCCGGGGCAGGAATTATACGATTGGTTTTTAAAACATGCCAAGCAATAGGTTTAAGTGCCGCGGCCGATCCGTTAGCAGGATATCGGGATACTAGCGAGTGGGGCCAGGAAAGGCCCTCAATATTTCCATTGCCTGGGATCAGGAATTCGTATGATTTTTGCGAATCATGCGGTTTCCCGATAACCGCCAACTGAAAATCACCGTATTAATCACGAAGCAAGACGATTTTGACAGCGGTTTACTGAACGCTATAAACAAGGAGTGTGACATGAAACGAAATGAATTTTTCAAGACGTGCGGCGCCGGCATATGCGGCTGCGGCGTATTGGGCTTGCTGGCTCCGCTGGCGGCTCGGGCCGCGGACACGGACACGGTTGCGCCGGCAACGGCCGCCCCGGTTGATCCGGAGTTGCTGAAACAACAGCTTGAAGGAGCCCGCGAACGATTCGCCAGGCTGCTGGCCGTCATGGGCGAGCAGCTCGATGACGTCACCCGCGGCAAAGTCCTGCAGGGCATGGGCCGCGAATGCTCTCGGGAGTACAGCGCGTTTTTCAACAAATACCGCGGTGACCTTCCGGGCTTCCTGGAAAAAATCAAGACCGCCTGGGTCGAACGGACCGAGTACGATGAAAAAACCGGCATCCTGCGCACCATCGGCAAGCCCGCTCCCTGCGGGTGCCCGCTGGTGAAAGCGGGCCGGACCCCGGCCGAGTTCTGCGACTGCTCCCGTGGCTGGACGCAGGCCGCCTTCTCCACCGTGCTGGGCAAGCCGGTGACCGTCGAGATCGAGGAATCGGTCCTGCGCGGCGGCTCGCGCTGCAGCTTCCGCATCGGTACCAAGGGGTAACACCAATATTGGGAGACATCCATGAAAGCAATTGTAATCACAAAATACGGATCACCCGATGTTCTTAAACTTGAAGAGGTCCCGAATCCGATTGTTACTGACCATAGTGTCCTGGTAAAAGTCCATGCGGCATCCCTGACTTACAGCAACCTTTTCCTAGTTAGCGGCAAACCGTTCCCGCTCCGCCTTGTTTTCGGGCTGCTGAAGCCAAAACCCGGGATACCCGGGAGCGACATGGCGGGCCGGGTTGAAGCGGTCG
>JBAXOR010000010.1:0-11652 GCA_037133155.1 Chrysiogenales bacterium
CTGGAGAGTTTGTGGTATAATCGCGGCAGATAAAAACATGATTGAAAAATTGAAGGAAATTATACGGCACCGGCAATTGATATTGATCCTGGTTTCGCGGGAATTAAAAGCGCGTTACCGGGGAACGATGTTCGGCTTCCTGTGGAGCCTGTTCAACCCGCTGCTGCTGATGCTTGTTTACACTGTTGTTTTCGGTTTCATCGTCAGCCGCGGCCGGGTGGCGGGGTTTGCCAGCACCGAGTTCTACGCCCTGTTTATGTTCAACGGCATCCTGCCCTGGACCTGGTTTTCCTCATCGCTGATTGAATCTTCGAACGTTTTGATGGTGCACGGGGCGTTGATCAAAAAAATCAAGTTTCCCATTGAAGTATTGCCGATCATGGTGGTGGCCACCAACATGGTGCATTTCATCCTCGCTCTGCCGGTCCTGATATTGTTTTTCCTTATCTTTGGCAAACCATTGACCTTATGGGTGCTCTTCCTGCCCATCAGCCTGCTGGTCCAGTTCGTTTTCACCATGGGGCTGTGTTTTCTGATTTCGGCGCTGACTGTTCATTTCAGGGACATAAAGGATATTCTTTCCAACCTGTTGACCCTCTGGTTTTTTGCTACGCCGATCATTTATACCTACGAGTCGATACCCAAAGCGCTGAAAATGGTTTTGAACTTCAATCCCATGACCCACCTGGTTGAGTCGTATCATTTCGCCTTTTATTACGGATCACTGCCGCACTGGCGGCGCCTTTCGGTCACGGTACTGGTCGGGCTGCTATTTTTTTACCTGGGATATCTTGTTTTTGACAAATTGCGCGACACATTCGTGGAAGAGGTTTGAAATGGTAGCCGTTCAAGTTCAGGACGTCTACAAGTTTTATAAAAAATATGCCGACCGTCACAAATTCCTGACCATCAAGAGCGCCATGGTCAACAAGACCCTTTTTGGCGACTTGCAGCTCAGCGAGCGTTTTGAAGCCCTGCGCGGCGTGTCTTTCACTGTCAAATCGGGACAGACCCTGGGTATCATCGGTGAGAATGGTTCAGGCAAAAGCACCATGTTGAAAATATTGGCCGGCATCAGCAAGCCCACTTCCGGATCGGTCATCACCAAGGGTCGGATATCCGCCCTGATCGAACTCGGCGCCGGTTTCCATCCCGAGATTTCGGGCCGGGAAAATGTTTTCATCAACGGCGTCATCCTCGGCCTGACCCGCAAGGAGATCCAGGAAAAATATGAAGAAATCGTCCAGTTTGCCGAACTGGAAGATTTCATCGATCATCCGGTCAAGGGCTATTCTTCGGGCATGTTCATGCGCCTGGGCTTTTCCATCGCCATCAACGTCAATCCTGAAATCCTGCTCATCGACGAAGTGCTGGCCGTTGGCGACGCCTCGTTTGTTCCCAAGTGCCTTGATAAAATCAACGAATTCCGTCGCAACGGCAAGACCATTATATTTGTTAGCCATGACCTGGCAACGGTGGAAAGGATCTGCGATGAGGTTATCTGGCTGAAGAAAGGGCAGGTGGAAATGCGCGGCTACCCCAAACGGGTAGTCGATGCTTATCTTGAATATGTCGGTAGCAAGGATGAAAATAAATCCCAGCTGCAGCATGAGAAAGAAGAAAAGAATGCGCAGAAAAATGTGGGCAAAAAGGATGAAACAAAAACTCAGCTGCAGAATGAAAAAGGCGAACAAGATGAGCGGCAAAGCCCGGAAAAGCGCTGGGGCGGTCGGGAAATCGAAATCTTCAATGTCAGGATGTTTGACGGTTTGGGGAAGGAAAAATATATCTTTAAAGCCGATGAACCCCTGGTTATAGAATTCGACGTCCAGGCCGCCGGCAGCGAAAATGATTTTGTTTTCGGCATCGGCATCTATAATTCCGAAGGAATTTTCTGCTATGGCTCCAACACGCTGCTGGACGATTTCAGCGCCAAGTCTATTTCGGGCCTTGGTAAAGTGCGGCTGGCGGTACCCGCGCTGCGCTTGATCAACGGCACCTATTTTCTGGATGTAGCCGTCCACAAGCGCGATGGCTATCCTTTCGATTACCATCATTTTCAGTACACCTTCCGGGTCACTTCCAGCCACCGCGATGTCGGTATCACCCGCATCGCCCACCATTGGGAATTTTCCGACAATATTCAACTGAAAAAAAATGAAAATTCATGACGGCGCAACGGCGCTGAACCTGGAACTGGAAAAGCACACCCGGGACAAAGTCGTCTTTACCAACGGTGTTTTTGACTTGCTGCACCCCGGCCATATCCAGTTGCTGCAGTTTGCAAGCGAACAGGGCGATATCCTGGTGGTCGGTATAAATGATGACGCTTCGGTGCGGCGCCTGAAGGGTGAGAAGCGGCCGATATTCCCTCTGGCCGAAAGGATGGAAGTTTTGGCGGCTTTGGAATGCGTTGATTATGTCATCCCTTTCAGTGATGATACGCCCCGGCAATTGATCCGGGCATTGCGCCGGATTGATGTTTTGGTCAAGGGCGGCGATTATGCTCCCGAGAATGTCGTCGGCCGCAGCGAAGTGGAAGGCAACGGCGGCCGGCTGTGCCTGTTCAAGCTCAAGGAAAACTATTCAAGCTCGGCGTTGATCGAAAAGATCGTAAGAGCCTTATAATAAATTTTCTACGCTTTTTGCGCAGAAAATTTATTATCTAAGGCTCTTATCCAGTTTATCTGGGTCAGAGCCTTATAGCAAATTCTAACCCGGTACAAACCGGATAAGAACCTTAGAAAATAAATTTTTCACATAAAAAGTGTAATAATTTATTTTAAGGTTCTAAAATTTGTTAGCTTTTTAAAACAAATTTTTAATTTGCTATCTAAGGCTCTTATCCCCCCTTGCGGGGACTTCGCAGTTCATCTGGGTCAGGAATTTTTAAGCGACGTTTTGCGCCCTTTCTTTCTTTTTCAGGATTTTTACCCAAATATAAAAAATCACCAGCAGCACGGCTGCGCCGGCCAGGGCAGCGGGGCAGTGTAGCTGTCCGAAAAAAACATGTTCCTTCCAGGCCATGATCAGCAAGGTTGCCAGGAGCAGGTTAAAGCAGGAGTCGTTTTCCTTGAAAAAAACCTTCCGGTGATCGAAGCGGTGGCCCGGATGGGCATAGTCTTTGAAACGGGGAAGCCAACGGTTTATACGGTTGCAGTAGCCGGCATAGGACTGGCCATAACGTTCCCGCAGGAACGTTTCTTCGGCCAGCACGATGAAATGGTATTGCAGGAAAAGGAAAACAACAAAGAGGGTCAGGGCCGCCGGGTTGGCGTAAACAGTCAGCAGGCCGGCGAAAATCAACCCGTTTCCCCAATAAAGGGGATTGCGCACCAGCGAGTACAGGCCGGTGCTGTTCAGGCTTTCGGCCTTAAGAAAATTTTCACGCCCCGAGGTGCCGCTGCCGGCGAAGCCGACGCTGATCATGCGCATCCCTTCCCCTGCTAAGGCAATGATAAGCCCGGTTACGGTCCAGAACAATGAGGCCGAAAGGGGTTTGAAAAAGATGATAGTCAGCATGATGAGCGGCAATGGAGTAAAGCTGCGGAACCTGAACAGGAATTTGCCGATACGTATGGGCCATGTCTGCATGGCCTCAATGTACCGTGAAAGGCGGAGCCTGTCAAGCTTGAAAACGTTATGCGTGAATGGAATCAATGCACTCGTTATGCGTAATGTGAAAGAAAAGGAATCTTTTAAGTGTTTTATGCTATCGTGGTTTCTCATAACGCATTACGCATAATGCATCACGAAGATTCTTCCGAAACTTCGAACATCCTTGACAGGTGATATTGTCGGCGATAAAAGGGGACTTCTGACAAATGGGTGAGGAACTATTGTGGAACAAATCGCACTGATCATTTTCCTGATCACCTACACCGGGGTGCCAATTACGCTTTTTTCATTGTTGACAGACATTACTTGGTTGGGGTGAATTTGGCGCAGGGCTTTTTGCAAGAAAGAGAAAGATTTGATGAAAAGGCAAGTAGTTAGTAGTCAGTAGACAGTATTCAGTAGAAAAAATCACTTGCATGAAATAATTTTTATGTTAGTTTACAAAATTATCTTGCTACTGACTACTAACTACTGCCTACTGACTACTTTTATGGTTGATATAACAACACTCACATATTTTTGATAATAATATATTGGGTAGTTGACAATGGCTATTTTTTATTTTATACTATTTTTACTGAAATAAATTCAAATTTAGGAGGTTAAATATGAATTTACAACCTTTGGATGACCGAGTTTTGGTCGAACCAATCGAAGAAGAGGAAAAAGTGGGCTCACTTGTCATTCCCGACACAGCCAAAGAAAAACCGATGATAGGGATCATAAAGGCTATTGGAAATGACTTTGACCTGGAAGGGAAAAAACCCCTCAAGGAATTGCTCAAAGTGGGCGACAAGGTACTGTTCGGCAAGTATGCCGGTCAGGAATTCAAAATTGGCGGCAAGAAGCACCTGGTAATCAAGCGGGAAGACTTGCTGGCCATCGTGAAGTAAGCGGTTGTTAAAAAAAGGTCAATATCTTTATTAAGGAGGAAAAATGGCCAAAGAAATTATTTTAGGAGAAGAAGCCAGAAAGGCGATTTTGAAGGGAGTTAATCAGCTGGCCGATACGGTGAAAGCCACCCTCGGTCCGCGCGGACGGAATATTGTTTTGGAGAAAAAATTCGGTTCTCCGACCATCACCAAGGACGGCGTGACCGTGGCCAAGGAAATTGAACTTGCCGATCCCAAGGAAAACATGGGCGCGCAGATGGTCAAGGAAGTGGCCTCCAAGACTTCCGATATCGCCGGAGATGGAACCACTACCGCCACCGTGCTGGCCCAGAGTATTTACAGTGAAGGCCTGAAAATGGTCGCCGCCGGAGCCAATCCGACCCTGATCAAGAAGGGGATCGATAACGGTGTTGAGCAAGTTGTCTAGGATCTGAAAAATATGAGCCAGAGTGTTTCCGGGAAAATGATCGCCCAGGTTGGTAGCATTTCGGCCAATAACGATATTTCCATCGGTGAAATCATCGCCGAAGCCATGGATAAAGTGGGCAAAGATGGCGTCATCACCGTGGAAGAAGCCAAATCACTGGATACCACCCTGGATCTGGTCGAGGGCATGCAGTTTGACCGGGGCTACATCTCGGCTTATTTCGTGACCGATTCTGATAAAATGGTGGTCGCTTTGGAAAACCCCCTGATCCTGTTGAACGAAAAGAAGATTTCCAATTTGCGGGAAATGCTGCCTTTGCTGGAGCAGATCGCCAAATCGAGCCGCCCGCTGGTCATCGTTGCCGAAGATATCGAGGGTGAAGCGCTGGCCACGCTGGTTTATAACAAGATCCGCGGCCTGCTGAATGTCGTGGCCGTCAAAGCCCCGGGCTTCGGCGACCGGCGCAAGGCCATGTTGGAAGACATTGCCATATTGACCGGCGGCAAAGTAATCTCTGAAGAACTAGGCGTCAAGCTGGAGTCGGTTGATCTCAGTTGGTTGGGATCGGCCAAAAAAGTCACCGTCGACAAGGACAATACCACCATCGTGGAAGGCGGCGGCACGGATGCTGATATCAAGGGCCGCATCAATCAGATCAAGCGCCAGATCGAGGATACCACTTCCGACTACGACCGCGAAAAACTTCAGGAAAGATTGGCCAAGCTTTCGGGCGGTGTTGCTGTGATCAAGGTTGGCGCGGCTACCGAAACCGAAATGAAAGAAAAGAAAGCCCGGGTTGAAGATGCCATGCACGCCACCAAGGCGGCTGTTGAAGAAGGCATAGTTCCGGGCGGCGGCGTGGCCCTGCTAAAGTGCGCCCAGAATTTGAAAAAGTCCAAATTGAATGGCGACATGCAGTTCGGCATCGATATCCTGACCAAGGCTCTGGAAATGCCTTTGAAGCAGATTGCGGTTAATGCCGGCTTTGAAGGGGGGGTTATCGTCGAAAAAATCCGCAGCGCCCGCAATAAGAACTACGGATTTGACGCGTTGAATGAAAAATTCACCGATATGATCGCCGCCGGCATCATCGATCCCACCAAGGTGGTGCGTATTGCCCTGCAGAACTCGGCGTCGGTCGCCGGTCTGCTGCTGACCACCCAGGGGCTGGTGGTAGAAATCAAGGAAGAAAAAGAAGCCATGCCGGCCATGCCTCCCGGTGGCGGCGGCATGTATTGATCAGCATAAAAAATTGAAATGAAAAAGGGTCCCGTTCGCGGGGCCCTTTTTTTTATCACTGACGGGGTGTCAACAGCGCGTTTTTATATTATCCTTTGGAGCAGCCATGAAATTTACGAACCATATTTTCCTTCGTGACCCTGGTATTGTGATCTGCCTCTGCCTGCTTTCCTTTATACTTCCGGCCGAGACCCTGACCTACCGCGAGGTCGAGGGCGATATCACGGTGGTCCATACCGTCATCATCACACCTGCGCCTCCGGGCTGGAACATCGAACTGGAAAGCCGGCGTGGAGTCATCGGCGCGGTTCGCCAGACATTCCGTACGGCTGCTGACTTTTCCACCCTGGCCTGGACCTTCAGCGACCCCGGGCGGCAGATGGAACTGGACGCCAGGCTACAGGGAGAGGCCATCATCCTCTCCGGCACTTTTCGCGGCAATAAGGTGGAGAAAAAATTCGCGGCAGCTGGCGCGCCCTGGAACCAGCTATTCCAGATGGGGCTGGCGCCTTTTGCATTGACGCAGGAAGAGAGTTTTCAATTCCGTTCGATCGGCACCCAGGGTCCGGGCGAGCTGAAAATAGGCAAATTCACCGTGGCGCGCAAGGATGATGAAATGATCAAGCTGGAGGGAAAGGAGATCACGGCTTTTCATTTGCGTATCTCTCTGAGCGGACTGCTGTCCATCTTCTGGCATGGCGACTACTGGTTCCGTAAAAGCGACGGCCGTTTCCTGCGCTATCGCGGCAAGAACCGTTCGGGCGGGCCCGTAGCCGTTTCGGAACTGGTTGCAGAAAAATAGCTTATTGACAGAAAAGCGTCGTATCCTATACAATGGGACTTATCCGCTCAAGGAGAAAAAAAATGGCACGGATCGAACCTTTCCGGGGACTGAGACCACGTAAAGACCTGGCTGAAAAAATCGCCGCTCCCCCTTATGATGTCCTCAGTTCCGAAGAGGCGCGCGAGCTGGCCAAGGGCAATCCCTATTCGTTTCTCCATATCGGCAAGCCGGAAATCGATCTGCCGCCCGGGATCGACCTTTACTCGGATGGGGTCTACGCCAAGGGCAAGGAAAATTTTGACCGCTTTATCCGGGAAGGGGTCTTGCGCCAGGATGAACAAAAATGCTTTTACATTTACAAGCAGATATGGGGCGAGCACGTGCAGATCGGCCTGGTGGCCGGCGCTTCCTGCCAGGATTACCAGGATAACGTAATCAAAAAGCATGAGTTGACCCGCGAGGACAAAGAACGCGACCGCCAGCGCCACATCGAAACCCTGAATGCCCAGACCGGGCCGGTTTTTTTAACCTACAAACAGAAAAAGTCCATCGACAAGCTGATCGGGAAGGGGATGGCCAAGGGGCCGGAGAACGACATCTTGACCTATGACGGCGTACACCACATCTTCTATGTGGTCAATGACGAGAAGCTGATCTCAAGCCTCCAGAATGAATTTCGCCAGCTGGATGTCCTCTATGTCGCCGACGGCCATCACCGTTCGGCCGCCGCCACCAAGATTAAAACCAAGCGCCAGGGTGAAAATCCCGGTCACACGGGTGATGAAGAGTACAACTTTTTCCTGGCCGTGATCTTTCCCCACAAGCAGATGAAGATCCTGCCCTACAACCGCGTGGTCAAGGACCTGAACGGCATGATCAAGGCAGATTTCATCGCCCGTGTCTCTGAACGCTTCACTTGCGAGGAAACGCAGGAAAAAGCGCCAACCAAGCCGCAGGAGTTTTCCATGTATATTTCTGGCCAGTGGTATCGCCTGCGCGCCAAGCCCGGGACCTTTGACAAGGCCGACGCCATCGCTTCGCTCGACGTCTCCATCCTGCAGAACAACCTCCTCGCGCCCGTACTCGGCATTCGCGACCCGCGCACCGATAAGCGCATCGATTTCGTCGGCGGCATCCGCGGCACGGGCGAACTGGAGAAAAAGGTAGATGGCGGCCAGTTCGCGGTTGCCTTTTCCTTCCGCGCCACCACCATCGAGCAGTTGTTCGCCATTGCCGACGCCGGCAAGATCATGCCACCCAAGTCGACCTGGTTCGAGCCCAAGCTGAAAGACGGCTTGGTCTCGCACCTGCTGGATTGAATCCTGGTTTAATGACCAAGGAGTAACCATGGCGATTTTAGACGGGAAACCGGTTGCCGAAAAAATTCAAGCCTTGATTGAAGACGAAGTCACCGCTTTAAAAAATAAGTATGGCCGGGTTCCCGGGCTGACCGTGATCATGGCCGGCGACGATCCGGCCTCGCGCTCCTACGTGGACTCGAAAAGCCGGTTGGCCGAAAAGCTCGGTATTCGCTCCGAGCAGGTCAAGCTGCCGGAAAATGTCCCGGCCGAGGAGATCATCGGCGTCATCGAAGCGAAGAACGTCGATCCGTCGACCCACGCCGTCCTGGTGCAAATGCCTCTGCCGGCCCACCTCGATGCCTGGAAAATACTGGACCATATCCAACCGGAAAAAGATGTCGATTGTTTCCATCCTTTCAACCAGGGCATGATCCTGCTCAAGCGCAGCCGGATTTTTCCCTGCACCCCGGCCGGGATACTGGAAATTCTTGATCATTACAAAATCGAGGTGAGCGGATTGAAAATTGCGGTGGTCGGCCGCAGTTTCCTTGTCGGCAAGCCCATGGCCATGATGCTCTCCAACCGCAACGCCACGGTCACCATTTGCCATTCCAAGACCGTGAACCTCGAAAAAATCACGATCGCTGCCGACCTGGTCGTGGCCGCTGTGGGCCGACCCGGTTTCATCAAGGCCGACATGGTCAAGCCGGGGGTGATTTTGATCGATGTGGGCATCAACCATATCAGCCGGGAAAATGATTTTGCCGATTATTGCCATCCCGCCCAGCAGGAAGGGTTCAGGAAAAAAGGCTATGCCATCACCGGCGACATCCATTTCCAGGCTTATGCCAAAGCGTCTTTTTATACGCCGGTTCCCGGCGGCGTCGGCCCCCTGACCGTGACCATGCTGATGAGCAATACGGTGGAACTGTGCAAAAGATGCCTTGAAAAAACGAGCAGCGAAAAATGAGCTCGGTGTTCGGTATACGGTTTACGGTGTACGGCAAGAAAAATCAAACGGAACTATTTGGAATGAAGCAAAAGAAATCGGGGAACCCCAGCCTGCATTTTAGGGATTTGTATTCACCGTCTACCTTATACCGTAAACCGTAAACCAATGTCTGAAATGATCCTGATCACCGGCGCTTCGGGGCTGCTGGGACGGGCTCTGGTGGAAAAATTTTCAGGAGAAGGATTCCTGGTGCTGGCTCAATACCATAAACATCCATCTCAGGATTCGGAAACGGTACAATGGCTTGCCGGTGATTTTTTCGATGAGCAAAACGTTCAGGCTTTTTTGAGCCGGCATGAAAAAAAACTCCAAGAATGCCGATATCTGATCAACAATTTCGGACCGATCGTCGAGCGACCGACCGCCGCTGTGACCGGCCGTGATCTATGCGCTGATTTTGAACTGCAGGTGGCCCCGGCGCTGGATATCAGCCGCTTTTTGATCGCCCGCGCCCAGTTGCGGGCGTTATTGAACATCGGCTTTGAATTCAGCGGCAAGAGCCGCGTCTATAAGCGAATTCTCGGCTATGCCATGGCCAAGAACGCGCTGCTGTTACTCACTCGCTCCCTTGCCGCCGCCTTTCCAGCCGTTCGTATCAACCTGTTTTCGCCGCCAAGCCTTGAAGGCGCAGCGGTTTTGTCCAAAGGAGCAAAACCTGTAGCTCCACGTTTGGTGGCCGAGCGCATTTTCAGGATCATGAGGCAGCGGCGTTCCGGGATACACTATCATTATGCGCCGGTCAGGGCAAAGGGAAAATAAAAGGAGATTCAACTTGGACAAGGAGAAAAAAAATGGCCGCTACCAGCGGTTGCATGCCCAATTGGCAGCGCTTCTGAGTAAAACCAATGATCCGCTGGCCCGCATGGCCACGATCGCCGCCCTTCTTTTCAATAAATTTGATTATTTTTTCTGGTGCGGCTTTTACCGCCTGGTACAGGGCGAGCTGATCGTCGGGCCCTACCAGGGACCGCTGGCTTGCCAGGTGCTGGCCAAAGACCAAGGCGCGTGCTGGGCCGGGATCAAGCAGGATAGAATCATCATCATTCCTGATGTGCGCCAATTTCCCGGACATATCGCCTGCGATTCGCGTTCGCTTTCTGAAATCGTTGTGCCCTTCAGGGATGGCGGCGGAAACGTGGCCGGGGTATTGGACGTGGACAGCGATCGCCTGGCTCAATTCGACGAAGTGGACGCCCGGCAATTGGCAATGATTGTCGCTTTGCTCCAGGCGAATGCGGCTGCCGTGGCACTATGAAAAAAAGCTCGTTTTTTCCAGCCGCTTATGCCAAGAGAATCAAGGAGAAAAAAATCATAATCAAAAAAAACCGGCGCCAGCTGCAAGCCTTTTTAAGCATTGTGATTTTTATTATCACTTTCACTGCAGCGGCTGAGGCGAAGCCAAGGTGCAGTAATAAGCAGGTCAAGAATGTCATCCTGATGATCGCCGACGGCACAGGTGTCGCCCAGTACACATTGTCCCGCTGGTACAATGGCGGCATGCCGCTGGCCATGGACGAATGGACCTGTGGTTTGCTGCGCACCTACGGCGCCAATACGCTGTTGACCGATTCGGCTCCGGCTGCCACCGCCTTTGCCACCGGTTTTAAAAGTTATTCCGGTTTTATCGGCGTCTTGCCGGCAAAGGCTTCCATGTGGGGCATCGATCCACGGCAGGGCACCGATGCGGAGAGCCGGCCTTTGGTCACGGTTCTGGAAGCCGCCCGGCTGGCGGGCAAAGCAACCGGGATTGCTGTTACCTGTGAGATCCCCCATGCCACTCCGGCCGCCTTTTCAGCCCACCATATCCGGCGCAAGGATTTTGAAACCATCATCGAGCAGCAGGTTTATAACGGGATCGATGTCGTGCTGGCCGGCGGCGCCAAGTATCTCGAACCGCAAAATCGCAAAGATGGAGAAGATTTAACGGCGATTCTTCGACAAAAAGGATACCAGCTGGTTTACAACCGGGAAGAAATGCTCGGGGCTTTGTCCGGCAGAGTCTGGGGACTTTTTGCCGAGCAGGACATCGCCAACGATTTGGACAGGACATCGGGAGAACCGAGCCTTGCGGAGATGACCGCCAAGGCCATCACCATCTTAAGTTGCAATAAAAAAGGATTTTTCCTCATGGTCGAGGGCAGCAAGATCGATTGGGCGGCCCACGACAATGAGCCGGTCGGAGTGGCCAGCGAAGTGCTCGCTTTCAACCGGGCGGTGCAAACAGCCATCGACTTTGCCCGACGGGATGGCGATACGGCGGTGATCGTCGTATCCGACCACGGCTGCGGCGGACTGTCAATCGGTGACCGGGAGGCCAACTCCTTTGATGAGAGGCCTGGACTCGCTGCCATTGTCGATCCCCTGCGAAGGGCCAGGCA
>JBAXOR010000011.1:0-10815 GCA_037133155.1 Chrysiogenales bacterium
CTCTCGGCCGCCCACGAGATGCACCACCTGGAAAAAGCCCTGGCCGCTTTCACCAAGGTCGGCGCCAAGTTCGGCATTCTGCACAAGACGAAACAGGAAATAATCGACCAATTCGGAATGTAATTATAAACTCTGTCAACAAGTTTTCAGTTGACAAACATATGAAATTATCATATATTGTATGAAAAGAGGTGACAGAGCATGATTAGAAAAACAGTTGCCATTGACAATGAATTACTGGACGAATTAAACATATTCGCCAAAAAGGATCAGCGTGATTTTTCCAGCGCCTTGCGCTACGCCCTGAAAATCGGACTGGCGGCTATTGAAAATCCGGAACTGAACATTGAAGAAATAAAAGATATTCTGGAAGCCAAAATCGATTGCCAGGCCGGACGGGTCTTTGCAGTGGATATTGACAAAATCTGATGCGGCTTCTCGAAACCGCCAAGTTCAGAAAACAACGGGAAAAACTGCGCGGCGAAAATGAAAAAGAAGCTTTGAAAAAAGCTATCCTTGAAGTCATGGAAAATCCATTGAGCGGAAAAAAACTGAAGGGCGAACTTGCTCCTTTTCGTTCCTGCCGCTACGCAGCCGCTGGCCAGGCGCAAAGATTGATCTACAAATTTGAAACTGACACGCTAATCCTTTTATCATTCGGTCCCAGACAGGGAATTTATAAATCCTGATGAAAAGCAATCACTCAAATGCTGGCATAGAACCGTGACCTTAAAAGAAAAAATCGGCCAAATGGTGCTGATCGGTTTCCGCGGTTTGGAAGCTGGCGAAAACTCGCCAATAATAAGAGACATCAGGGCAGGACTTGTCGGCGGCGTAGTCCTGTTTGACCGCGACCTGGAGCTGAAAACGGCCGAACGTAACATTCAATCCCCCGGACAGGTCAAAACCCTGATTCGTTCCCTGCAATCCCAAGCAGCCATTCCCCTACTGGTCGCCGTGGACCAGGAGGGCGGACAAGTGGTTAGATTGAAGGAAAAAATCGGTTTCCCGGCTACGGTATCGGCGCAATACCTGGGCCAAATGAATGACACGGAGCTGACCCGCGATTATGCAGAACGAACCAGTGCCACTCTTGCCGCCTGCGGCTTCAACCTCAATTTCGCGCCGCTGGTCGATTTGAACGTTAATTCTGAAAACCCGATCATTGCCAAATACGAGCGCAGTTTTGGAGTCGACCCCGATACGGTGATCCGCCATGCGCTAGCCGTTATCGAAGGCCATCACCGGTACGGCGTAACCAGCTGCCTGAAGCATTTCCCCGGCCATGGCAGCTCGCGCCAGGATTCGCACCTCGGCTGCACCGATGTCAGTGACACCTGGAGCACAATGGAGTTGAAGCCTTACCGCGAAATCATCGCCCGCGGCCAGGCCGATATCATCATGACCGCCCATATTTTCAACCGCCATCTCGACCCGGACTTCCCGGCCACCCTGTCAGCAAAAACCATCAACGGCCTGCTGCGCGGTCAACTGCAATTTCAAGGCTTGGTCATAGCCGACGATCTGCACATGAAAGCCATCAGTGATAATTACAACCTGGAAACAGCTCTGGAACTGGCGCTCAACGCCGGAGTCGACATCATCATGTTCGCCAACAACCAGATTTATGATGAATTTGTAGCCACCCGGTCCGCGGAAATCATCGCCCGGCTGGTCGCTGCCGGCCGCGTCAACGTGGCGTGCATCGAAGCATCCTGCCAACGCATCCTGGATTTTAAATTTAACAAATTATCCAGGCCGCTCATTTAATCGAGGTTTGGTCCAAAATCCCGCCAGCTTTGTTTCCAAGCCGTTTTGGTGTAGAATCAGAAAGGCAAGGAGACCACCATGTATCAGCGAGTGAAATATGATTTTAACCAGGAATTGTTAAAAATAAGGGATTCAGGGCTGTTCAAGGAGGAAAGACTGATCCTTTCCAGCCAGAAACCGGGCATCCACGTTTCTTTCCCGGCCGGAGCCGAACCCCGGGAAGTTCTGAATTTCTGTTCCAACAACTACCTGGGCCTGGCCAACCATCCAGACCTGATCCATGCCGCCCACGAAGCCCTGGACCAATATGGTTTCGGCCTGGCCTCGGTGCGTTTTATCTGCGGCACCCAGGACCTGCACAAAAAACTGGAAGATAAAATCTCTAAGTTCTACAATACCGAAGATACCATCCTCTACTCCTCCTGCTACGATGCCAACGGCGGCCTCTTCGAAGGCCTGCTCGGCGTCGAGGACGCCATCATCACCGACGCTTTGAACCACGCCAGCATCATTGACGGCATCCGCCTGTGCAAAGCCAAGCGTTTCATCTACGAGCATTCCGACATGCAGTCGCTGGAAACCGCCCTGAAAAAAGCCCGTGAAGGCATGGATATCTGGGACGGTCCGGGCCTGGCCAAGGAACCTGTCCCGGCCCGCAACATCATCATCGCCACCGATGGCGTTTTTTCCATGGACGGCGACATCGCCAACCTGAAGCGCATCATTGAACTGGCCAATACCTACGATGCCCTGGTCATGGTCGACGACTCCCACGCCACCGGTTTTTTAGGCAAAACCGGCCGCGGTGCCATTGAATACAACGACGTGCTCGGCAAGGTGGACATTATCACCTCCACCCTGGGCAAGGCCATGGGCGGAGCTTCCGGTGGATTTACCAGCGGCCACAGGGAAATGATTGAAATCCTGCGCCAGAAATCACGGCCATACCTGTTTTCCAACACCCTGGCCCCGGCCATCGCCGCCGCCGGCATCGCTGCTTTCGACCTGCTGGAAAAGAGCGACGGCTTGCGCCGGCAACTCATGGGAAACACCCTGACCTTCCGGCAGGAAATGGGCCGGCTCGGCTTTGACATCAACGAAGGCAGCCACCCCATCGTACCCATCCTGTTCCGCAAATTCGCCAATGACGCCCAATTGTCGCAGCTGCTGGCCCGCGATTTGTATGCCGAAGGAATCTACGTGGTCGGTTTCTTTTTCCCGGTCGTGCCGCGCGGCCAATCACGTATCCGCGTGCAGATTTCCGCGGCCCATACCCCGGAACATATCGAAAAAGCCGTCGCCGCCTTCGCCAAGGTGGGCCACAAACACGGAGTCATTTGAAACCTCTGGCAGCAAATATCATTGCTCGACGTAAAACAAGTTTATAAATCACCCTGATTGTGTTATAATGAAAAGAAACTGAAAGGAATCATTAAAGAGACAATGAATAAAATAAAAGCAAAACCGCCGAAAGGCATCTTGTTCTGGTTCATAGCACTGATTATCCTTATCATGCTGTGGAACATGCTGAGCAACGTTTCCAACAGCAAATCCAAGAAACTTACGTTTTCAGAATTCATGGACAAGGTCGAAAACGACCAGATATCGAGCGCCCTGATCACCGGCAACGTCATCGCCGGTGACATGAACCCGGAAGAGGGAACCAATTACACCCGTTTTGAGTCCAATATTCCCCTGGATTACCCCGAATTGATCAATAAACTACGCCAGCACAAAGTCAATATCGAAGTGGAAAAACTGAATAAAAACGAATGGCTGGGGATCATCCTTTCCCTGGCTCCGTTTTTAATTATCATTGTTTTCTGGGTGATGATCATGCGTCAGCAGGGCGGAAACAAGGCCTTCACTTTCGGTAAAAGCAAGGCCCGAATGTTTTCCGGCGACAAAAACAAGACCACTTTCAAGGACGTGGCCGGGGTCGAGGAAGCCAAGGAAGAACTGGAAGAAATCATCGAATTCCTTAAAGAACCGAAAAAATTCCAACGCCTGGGCGGGAAAATTCCCAAGGGTGTGCTGCTGATAGGCCCGCCGGGCACCGGAAAAACCCTCCTGGCCAAAGCCATCGCCGGCGAAGCCAACGTACCTTTCTTTTCCATTTCCGGCTCAGATTTTGTCGAACTGTTCGTCGGCGTCGGCGCTTCCAGGGTACGCGACTTGTTTGACGAAGGCAAAAAACATGCTCCCTGCATGATATTTATCGATGAAATAGATGCCGTGGGCCGCCAGCGCGGTACGGGTCTGGGCGGCGGCCACGATGAGCGCGAACAGACCCTGAACCAGTTGCTGGTGGAAATGGACGGTTTCGATGCCAACGAAGGGGTAATTATCATCGCCGCCACCAACCGTCCCGATATTCTCGACTCGGCCCTGCTGCGTCCCGGCCGCTTTGACCGGCGCATCGTAGTTTCCATCCCCGACGTCAAGGGCCGCGAGGAAATTCTCAAGGTGCACACCCGCAGCACCCCTATGGCCAAAGACGTCGAGCTGCAGGTACTGGCCCGCTCCACTCCGGGCTTCACCGGCGCTGATATCGCCAACATGGTCAACGAGGCCGCTCTTTTCGCCTCGCGCAACGGTAAAAAAAGTATCGACATGGAAGATTTCGAATACGCCAAGGACAAGGTCCTGATGGGCAGCGAAAGAAAAAGCATGATCATATCGGAAGAGGAAAAACGGATCACCGCTTATCATGAAGCCGGCCATGCCTTGATTGCCGTCATGGAAAAGGAGGCCGACCCCTTGCACAAGGTTTCCATCATTCCGCGCGGTATGGCCCTGGGCCAAACCCAACAACTGCCGCTCAATGACAAATACACATATTCAAAAACCTACCTGGACGCGCAACTTGCGGTTTTGATGGCCGGACGCATTTCCGAAGAAATTTTTCTCGGCATCCTCACCACCGGCGCCGGCAACGATTTTGAAAAGGCGACCTCCATCGCCCACAAAATGGTCTGCGAATGGGGCATGTCAACGCTCGGCCCCCTGACCTTCGGCAGAAAAGAGGATATGATCTTCCTGGGCCGCGACCTGATGTCCCATAACGAATATTCCGAAGAGACCTCGCAGTTGATCGACATTGAAGTTAAAAAAATCATTGACGAAGCCTACAGCCATTCCAAAAAAATCATTCTGGAAAACCGCGAGAAACTGGAAATCATCGCCCTGCAGCTGCTGGAAAAGGAATCCCTGACTTCCGACAATATCACCGCCATTCTCGGCACTCAGAATGATCGCGACCTGGCACAACCGAAAAAAAGAAAAAACAGGGGCGAAACCAAACCGCAAACCCTGGGAATAGATGATCATTGAAAATATCATCAACGCTTTTGCCAAATTCAATCTGAAGGATATTCTGGATGTTTTTCTCCTTTTTCTGCTGATTTACTACCTGCTGCTGCTGATCAAAGGCACCAAGTCTTACCAGATGGCGCTGGGGCTGATGCTGATAGGCCTTTGCGCTTTGATCACCGAGTTGCTCAAACTGACCGCCTTCGCTTTTGTTTTAAACAAATTCTTCACCTATTTGATTTTCGCCATCATTATTCTGTTCCAGGGGGAATTGCGCAAGATATTGGCTGAAATCGGCAGTAAACTCAAAACCAAATTCATCCCCACCGACATATCGCACATCCGCGACGAAATCGTCAACGCCGTCGTGGCCATGTCATTAGGAAAGATCGGCGCTCTGGTCGCTATCGAAAGGGAAATCAAGCTGAAATCATATATCGACAAACATATCAAACTCGACGCCCTGATTTCCAAGGACATGCTGCTCACAATTTTTTCACCCAACACCCCCCTGCATGACGGAGCGGTGATCATTTCTGAAGGCCGCATCGCCGCCGCCAACTGCTTTTTTCCATATCCGCCTTTGTTGGAGCTGACTCCGGCCGGAGGACGTCATCTGGCAGCCATAGGCATCAGCCAGGAAACCGACTGCATCACCATAGTCGTCTCTGAACAAACCGGAAAAATTTCTCTTGCCGCCAATGGTGAACTGATCCGCGGCCTGGATCGCGAGGGCTTGAAAAACAGACTGAAATTCTTTAAAATCTGATATGCCGGAAAAATTAAAAAAACTTTTTTTAAACAATTGGGGCTTGAAAACAAGCGCTCTGCTGCTGGCTGTTCTGGTATGGGCGATCATCAGCGGCCAGGAAAAAACCTACTCGGAAAAAACGCTGAAGATCCCCATCGAAATTATCAATGTCTCCCCCAATCTGGAAGTGGTCAATCTCCAGCCGGAAGAAGCTCGTATATCACTTAAAGGGTCCGCAAATCTCATTTTAAAAATACGCCCCGAAAGCCTGGCCATCAAAATCGACTTGAAAAACATCACCGAGAGCAGCAAACTGAATTACTTCGCCGAGGATTATCTGGAAATTCCCCAGGGAATACAGATCATTTCCCTGCACCCAAAAATGATCGAGGTTTACGTTGAGGAATTTGATGCCAAGGAAGTGCCGGTTAAAATCCGTTTCCACGGCCAGTTAAAAGAACCGCTGAAATTGAAAGAAGCCAAAGTCATTCCTGACCGGGTCACGATCATCGGCTATAAATCGCAACTCGGTAACATCACCGTGGTACTGACCGAGGAAGTCAATCTGGACGAAATCGAGGCAAGCCAGAAGCGCAAGGTCGCTTTGAAACAGACCCGGAATATTTTGAAATTTCGTGATCACCGCGACGTGGAACTTGTGCTGGAAATTGAAAGCCTTGCGGCGAAAAAAAAATGAGCGGAAATCTGTTCGGCACCGACGGCATCCGGGGCAGGGCCGGGGAATTCCCCCTTGATGAAGTCACTCTGGTCAAGCTGGGTCAAGTCATCGCTTCCCTGGTCGCCAACCCCAGGATCGTGATCGGCCGCGATACCCGGGAATCGGGAGCAACGATTGAAGATCACCTGGCCTGCGGTTTAGCCAATAAGGCCCAAATTTATTCCAGCGGAGTTATCCCCACTCCCGGCCTGGCCTACCTGGCCCGAAAACTCGGCTTTCACTTCGGGATCATGATATCCGCTTCACACAATCCCTATCGCGACAACGGCATCAAAATATTCAACCGCCATGGTGAAAAAATTTCTTCCAGCCTCCAAAACAAAATCAGCGCCGGACTCAAAGCTGCGTCAAAAATAACCCTCGGCAAGCCTCACATCCATTCCATGGATCAGTATCCTGGTTATTTGGACTTTCTTTTGGCCAATGGTCAGAACCTGAAGTCCGGGAAATACCGGATGGTTCTCGACTGCGCCAACGGAGCGGCTTCCCTGATCGCGCCCGCCCTTTTCGAGCGCCTGGGATTTAACCCGCGCCTAAGCCACGCCCGGCCCGATGGCAAAAACATCAATGCTGACTGCGGTTCGACTTGCCCGGAAACGCTGAAAAATCTTGTTCTCAGTGAAAAAGCCGATCTGGGTATGGCCCTTGACGGCGATGCCGACCGAATTATTTTTGCCGATCATGAGGGCCAAATTCTTACCGGCGATCATGCCCTGTATGTCATGGCGCAATATTTACGCTGCTGTGAGCCCATGTTTAATGGCCAGGTAGTCGGCACGGTCATGACCAACATGGGATTGGAAAAAGCACTGGCCGCCAAAGACATCAATTTTTTTCGTACCGACGTCGGCGACAGCCAAGTATCCCGGCAAATGAAAAAAACAGGAGCTATCCTGGGTGGCGAACCGTCCGGGCACATAATTTTAAAACATCTACAAACTACGGGAGATGGACTCCTGGCCGCCATTTTTTTCCTCAAGGCCCTGGATTATTTTAAATGGAGCACCAGCGATGTCCGCAACCAGCTGTGCTTATTCCCACAGCAAATCATCAATATCCCTGTCCGCCATAAAAAAAACCTGGCCCGCTGGAAAACGCTTGCCAACGCCAAAAAAGAATTTGCGGACAAACATGGCAGCCAGGCACGGCTGCTGATCCGCTATTCCGGAACCGAATCCATGATCCGGATTATGATGGAAGCTCGCGACTTGGATGTCATCCAAAATAAATTGCCGTATTTTGCGACTTTAATCCAAAATGAAATCGGAGTTTAACATGAAACTAAGCGTCAATATCGATCACATCGCAACCATCCGCCAAGCGCGAATGGCCAACGAACCGGACCCTGTTTACGCTGCCGTGCTGGCTGAAATGGGAGGCGCAGACGGTATCACGGTTCACTTGCGCCAGGATCGCCGGCACATCCAGGAAAGGGATGTGGAAATCTTGCGCCGGGTGATCAAAAGCAAGCTGAATATGGAAATGGCCATTTCCATGGAAATGGTCAAAATCGCCCTGAAATACAAACCCGACATGTGCACCCTGGTTCCGGAAGCCAAGGACGAAATCACCACCAGCGGCGGACTCGACGTGATCATGTTCACTGAAAAAATCCAGGAAGTCGCCGGCAACCTGCTGGCGGCGGGAATCAGTGTTTCACTGTTCATCGACCCCGGCATCGACAATATCAAGGCTTGCCATCGTCTGGGCATCCGCGTTATTGAACTGAACACCGGCGATTACGCCAAAAACAGCGGCAGCAATTACGGCGCGCTGGAACTGGAAAAACTTAAAAAAGCGGTAATTTACGCCAAGAAATTAAACTTCACCCTCCTTGCCGGCCATGGGCTGACTTATCAAAACATCAAGCCTATCGCCGCCATTGCGGAAATCGAAGAACTTAATATCGGCCATTCCATCGTGGCCAATGCCGCCTTCCTGGGTCTGAAAGAAGCCGTGGCCAGAATGAAAGAGTTGCTTAGTTGAAAAGAAAACTTTTTAAAATTTTATTTTCCCTGCTCGGCGTTTTCCTGGTCTTGGTCGGCAGCTACAGTTTGTCTTTCAAGCAGAAAGTCAACGATCTTTCCCTGCAGTCCTATTATAAAAAAGGCGTTTTTCATATTCATTCAAGTTTTTCCGACGGCCGCGGCAGCATTGCTGAAATCAGCAGGAACGCCAAACGCAGCAATCTGGATTTTGTCATTCTCACCGACCACGGCCGGCCAAATTTAGCGGCAGCGGCTGCAACCAGCTGGATCAATGACATTTTACTCATCGGCGCATCCGAATTTTCTCTGAATGAAGGCCACCTGGCCGCGGCAGGCTACCAAATACCCTCCTATATTTTCCCACCCGAAGCCCGGGAAGCAATTAATGAAGTCAACCGGGACCAGGGCATTACGTTCATCTCCCACCCCCATGACCGCAAGATCCCCTGGACCGCCTGGCAGGTCCGCGGTTTCACCGGCATTGAAATAATGAGCCTGTATCAAATGGCCAAAAAGAACCTGCTGTACGGGATGACCTTTTTCCCACTGCAGTACCTGTTCAATCCCGATCAGGCCCTGACCTCGCTGATTTCTTATCCGGAAAAGGAGATGCGCATCTGGGACCGATTCAACCGCATTGGCAAATATTTCGGGATATACGCATTGGACTCCCATGCCAAGCTGCAGATCAACAATAAATTCAGTCTCCATTTTCCCTCATACGGTGCCACATTCCAAATTCTGAATATATACGTGAAAGTAGAACGCGAACTGGAAAAAGATCCGCACTCTGCCGCCGCGGCCATCATCGCCGCCATGCGCTCCGGTAATTTTTTCAATGTTATCGAATCCCTGGCACCGGCCAACGGTTTTGAGAATGTTTACCGGGAAAGGGATGGCCGGCTGGTCGACATGGGCGGCGACGCCCAAAATCCCGGCGGCACTTTGATTTTCAAACTGCCGTTCGCTTTCGCCACCGACATCGTAGTTAAAAAAAACGGCGAAATCTTCAAAATTATCCGCGCCAATAACCTGCAGGAATTGTCCGTCCCCATTTCCCGGGCCGGTGTTTACCGCAGCGAAATTTCGCTCGCCGCGGGCCGTTTCAATAAATTGCCCTGGATCATGACCAACCCTATTTACGTGGCACAGTCGGCGCTTGAAAAAGTTGCCCCCGAAAACGTTACCGCCATCATCCCGGCCGAAGACGAAAACTATTTCCGGGTTGAGAAAAACAGCCGCTCCAACGGTGTCCTGCTTTGGGATGCGCAAGGAGAGGAAGATCCCATCACCGGTTTGAACTTCACCTTGCAACCCGAAGCGCCTGGCCAGGTCGATTTTTGGGTGGCTTTGGCGCACCGGCAAAAACTGGCTGCCGCCGGCTGCCGCGGTTTTGTTTTTGAAGCGCGCGCCGGCACCCGGATGCGCTTCTGGCTGCAGTTCCGCACCGGCAGCGGCCGGGGTGAAGCCGCTTATCAGCATTCATTCCTGGTCGAAGAAACATGGCGGAAAATCGCCATTCCCTTTTCCAACTTTCATTGCCTTTACGGCCAGCCGGCTCTGCCCGATCCGGACGCGATCAACGCTTTCTTTTTTCTGATCGACAACGGCAACGCTTTCCCGGGCGCCCAGGGCGAAATCTTTTTCAGGCAGATCGGTCTTTATTGAACCCCATTCAATCCAGATCCTGGAACCAGCCATTCTCCAGCCCCAGCCGCAAAGCCTCGTCCCGGACCACCTGGTATTCGTCAGGACGCAGGCGGCGGTTGAAGGGTGGCCTGCCTGCGGCGCGGTGGGCCGGGAAATACTGGCTCATCAAACTCAGCCAGGCGTTGCGAAAAGGACTGCCGGCGATGGTTCTCAGGACTTCGAGTGAATTGTCCGTCTGGCCGGGGATGATCAAATGGCGGATGATAGTACCGCGTTCCGCGACATCGTCTTCGTCCAGCCGCAACGGCCCGGTCTGCCGGCACATTTCGCTGATGGCGGCAAAGGCATTTTCATAATAATCACTTGCAGCGGAGAGCTCGAGCCCTAATTTCCGGCAATCTTCCGTAGGACCGTATTTAAAATCGGGAAGATAAATATCGATAATTCCTCCCAGCTGGGCGATCACTTCGGTCCTTTCGTAACCGCTGGTATTATAGACCACAGGAATATCCAGACCCTGGTTGGAAGCAGTTTCCAGCGCAGCCAGTAATTGATGCAAATATGGCGTCGGCGATACCAAGTTGATATTGTGCGCGCCTCGTTTT